>CAZKXK010000085.1:0-2492 GCA_964556585.1 uncultured Anaerolineaceae bacterium | reverse complement strand
GCCGGCTCGCGCTCGACGTCCGGAGCCTCGCCCTCGTCCGGATCCTGCGGGGCCGGCGGGTGCTCGCCGCGCGCCGCTGCCTCGGCCTGGCGCTGGCGCTCCGCCAGCTCCTTCATGAAGTCGTCGAACAGGTTGCGCATCCGGGTGAGTGTACCCCCGGGCGGCCGTCCATCCGTGCGCCTATTCGTCGCGCGACCCCGCCGTCGATGCGGTCACCGGAGGACCGGCTCAGGACCGGTGCATGCTCTCGACCGCGCGCCGGAAGGCGGCCAGGGCGACATCGGCACGCGCGTTGAGCGTCATGGTGGCAGCCCGAGCCGGCTCCCAGCGGATCGCTGCCTGGACCACGAGGGGAGCCGACCACGGGTGATCGGGCTCGTCGGGCGGCAACGGCAGGCGCAGGCGCAGCTGCTGGCGGCCCGCCTCCTCGAGCACGAACCCGGCGAGCCCTCCCGAGAAGAGCGGGCCCAGCCGCAGGAGCGGCGGCTCCGGCGGCGGTCCGGCGCTCGGTGCGGCAGCCCGGCAGGCCACGATCCCGTCCGCGTCGGCGACCCAGAGGACCGCGAGCCACCAGCCTTCGATCTCGGTGGGCCGGTCCATGCCGGCCCGGAGGCGTCGCTCGCCGAGCACGACCTCGTGCTCGCGAAGGAACGACGGGCCGGGAGGCGGGAGTCGGGGCACGCGGGCAGGATACCCGGGCGAGCGCGGCCTACGGCCCGGCGCTTCTCCGGCGCGGCCGCCTGGGCCGGGATTCGACGGCCGGCGGGACTGCTTCGGGAGGCGGGGCAGGCGGGACCGCTTCGAGGGCCGGGGCCGGCGCGCCGGGGCCCGGTTCGGATGTCGCCGCCGCGGACAGAGGCGGAAGGTCGCCGACCGCGGACGCTTCCGGCGTCGCCGTCGCGAGCGCAGCCGGGAGGTCGCCCTCAGCGTCGGGCGCAAGCCCGGATCCAGCGCCGGGCAGCCCGGGCAGCGGGACGCCCCGCTCCGCAGCGATCGCCGCCGCCCGCGCAGCGAGCTCCGCCAGCTCCGCGTCCAGCTGGAGGCGCAGCATCTCGCGGCGCACGTCCCCGTCGGGCGGGGCAAGTGCCGGCAGCTCGGCCTGGGAGGGCGCTGGGATCTGGTCGTCGCGGCCGACGAACAGCGAGCCGAAGGACCGGCGAACCTTGCGGGGCGCCGCGGCCTGCGCTGCCTGCGCGGCGTGCTCGCCATCGATGGCGGTGACGCCGGGAATCTCGATGTCGGGGTCGCCGTGGAGCGTGGCGCCGCATGCCCCGCACGTCGCGTCCTCCAGGCTTTCCACCGGCGTGGAACACCACGGGCAGCGCAGGCCCGGCCCGGCCGACGGAGAAGGCGCGGGCCCCGGCGGGGTCGGGATCTCGGGCTGGGCAGGCTCGACCATGTTGCCCCGATGCTACCCGAACGAGTGCACGCTGGTCACGTCCCGGCCGTCAGGTCGGCGCCTTGGCGCACCGAGCGCGCCCCTACTCCCATTCGATCGTTGCCGGCGGTTTCGAGCTGATGTCGTAGACCACGCGGTTGACGCCGGGAACCTCGTTCACGATTCGTGCGCTGATCGTGGCGAGCACGTCGTAGGGGAGCTTCGCCCAGTCGGCCGTCATGCCGTCCTCCGAGGTCACCGCGCGGATCGCGACCACGTTGGCGTAGGTGCGCCCGTCGCCCATCACCCCCACGGAACGCACCGGCGTGAGGATCGCGAACGACTGCCAGAGGCTCCGGTAGAGGCCGGCCGCCTTGATCTCGTCGATGACGATCCAGTCCGCCTCGCGCAGCGTCTCGAGCCGTTCGGCGGTCACCTCGCCGAGGATCCGGATCGCGAGGCCGGGGCCCGGGAACGGCTGCCGGAACACCATCGCGTCGGGCAGGCCCAGCTCCAGCCCGACCAGCCGCACCTCGTCCTTGAACAGGTAGCGAAGCGGCTCGATGAGCGAGAAGCGGAGGTCGTCGGGCAGCCCGCCGACATTGTGGTGCGTCTTGATCTTCTGGGCCGCCTTCGTCTCCGACGTCGCCGACTCGATCACGTCCGGGTAGAGCGTGCCCTGGGCCAGGAAGTCGATCCGGCCGAGCTTGGCGGCCTCCTCCTCGAAGACCCGGATGAACTCGTCGCCGATGATCTTCCGCTTCGACTCCGGGTCGGTCACGCCGGCCAGCCGCGCCAGGAAGCGCTCGCGCGCGTCCACCATGACGAGGTGCATGCCCAGGTTCTGCTCGAATGTTGCCCGGAGCAGCTCCGACTCTTTCTTGCGCATCAGGCCGTGGTCGACATAGATGCAGGTGAGCCGGTCCCCCACCGCGCGGTGGACCAGGCTGGCCGCCACGGCGGAGTCCACACCGCCCGACAGCGCGCAGATCACGAGGCCGTCGCCGCCCGACTCGCGAACCTGGGCGTCCACCCGCGACCGGATCTCCTCGACGGTCGACTCGATGAAGTTGGCCGCGGTCCAGGTGGGTCGGGCTCCCGCGACCCCGATCAC
>CAZKXK010000084.1:0-8937 GCA_964556585.1 uncultured Anaerolineaceae bacterium | reverse complement strand
TCCAGCCCGCCGAGCGTGACCTGGCCCTGGTCGTGGACGAAGCGCTGCCGGCGGCGGACCTGGCCGCCACGCTCCGGTCCGCGGGCGGGGACCTACTCCGCGAGCTCGCCCTGTTCGACATCTACCGGGGGGCACCGCTCGCCGCCGGGGAGAAGAGCCTCGCCTGGCGGGTGGTCTTCGCCGCCGACGAGCGCGTCCTGACCGACGACGAGGTCGACGCGGACGTCGCCCGGCTGGTCTCCGCGGCGGTCACGGCGCACGGGGCTCGCCTGCGGTCCTAACGCTCCCGATACCGGGCCCTCGGTTGCAGCGCCCATGAGCGGCGACGTATCCTTGCCCGCGGCCGGCGGAGCGAAGGCGAGGCGGGCCGGAGGGGCGCCACCTGCGCGCCGGAGCATGGGGAGTCTGCGTGGACGTCGTCGGCGCCATCAAGAGCCTCAACCTGTTCGACCTGCTGGTGCTCTTCTTCGTGTTCGGCTTCTTCGTGGCCGGGTTCATCCAGGGGACGCTGCGCCGGCTGATCGGCCTCGCGATCGTCGTGGTGGCGCTTCTCTTCGCCATCAACCTGCGCGACCCGCTCGGCTCGTGGCTGGGCCGGTACTGGACCCAGTTCCCACATGAGTACTCGACGATGCTGGCGTTCGGGGGCAGCTTCGTCGTGATCTACCTCGCCGGCTCCATCCTGGTCCAGGTGTTCTACCGGCGAACCCAGCTGTTCAAGCGCTCGACCCTCGTCGACGAGGTCCTCGGCGGGGTGCTGGGGGTCCTGCAGGCGGTCCTGCTGGTCGGCGCCATGATCATGATCCTGGACTCGTTCTACCGGGTCCCGGGCATGGTCCCGGCCTCCAACCAGGTCGGGATCCTGCACGACATCTACCGCTTCTACGACCCGTCGCAGACGGCGATCCTGTTCCGCGCCACGCTGATCCCGGCCTTCCTGACCCTGTTCGCCTGGATCACGCCGGCGGGCCTGCGCAACCTCTTCGGCTGACGGACGCGGACCCGGCGGCCGGGGATCGGGGAGCCGGTTCCCCGCGCGACCTCGCGCTTCTCCTGGCGGGCCCGGCGCCCGCCGCGGCGCGCGGCCTGCTGGGCGTGCTGCTGGTCCGCGGCGACCACGGCGCGGTGCGCAGCGGCCGGATCGTCGAGGTCGAGGCCTATGGCGGCGCCGACGACGGTGCCTCTCACGCCCGCCACGGGCGCACAGCCCGCAACGCCGCGATGTTCGGCGCGCCGGGCCACGCCTACGTGTCCGGTGTCTACGGCATGCACACCTGTCTCAACGTCGTCTGCGGCCCCGCCGGCCACGCCTCCGCCGTGCTCATCCGCGCCGTGGAGCCGATGGAGGGCATCGCGGCGATGCGGGAAGCCCGCCTGGCGCGGGCCCGCGCGACCCGGCGGGCCGACCGCGAGGCGCCGGCGCGGGCCGCGGCGAGGCTCGCGGACCTGCCCGTGGCACGGCTGGCGGCCGGGCCGGGCAACGTCGGGGCGGACTTCTCCATCGGGCGCGACGACGACGGGCTCGACCTGCTGAACCCGGCGGGCTCGCTGCGCCTGGTGATTGGCGGGCCTGCCGAGGGCCCGATCGAGGTGGTGGCCGGGCCGAGGGTGGGCGTCGGCTACGCGGGCGGCGAGTCCGCGACGCGAGCGTGGCGCTTCCGCGCCCTGGGCAGCCCGGCGCTCTCGGGCCCCCGGTGACGGCGATGGACCCGAAGTCGATCGCCCTGCTGGAGTTTCCGCTCATCCGCGACCGGCTGGCGGCCGCGGCCGGGTTCGAGCCTGGGCGCCGCCTCGCGGCCGCCCTGCTTCCTTCGTCCGACCCGGTGCTCGTCGAGATCGGGCTGGACGAGACGACGCAGACGCGGGAGCTCCTGGCCGAGAAGCCGCAGGCGGGCATCGGGGGCGCCCACGACATCGGGCCTGCCGTCGGGCGGGCGGCCCGTGGCGGGCGCCTGGACGCCGCCCAGTTCGCCTCCATCGCCGCCACGCTGGAAGCGGGGGCGCGGCTGCGCGACGCGCTCGCCGGCGACCGCCGGCCGCTGCTCGGCGCGCTGGCCCGGGACCTGCACGGCCTGCCGGCGCTCCGGTCCACGCTGGAGCGATCGTTCGATCCGGTCGGCGAGCTGCTCGACACGGCATCGCCGCGCCTGGGAGGGCTTCGACGGGCCACCCGGCTCGCCTACGAGCGGCTGCGGAGCCGGCTGGAGCAGCTGGTGCACTCGTCGGAGATGGGAGCGGCGCTCCAGGACCCGATCGTGACGCTCCGCAACGGGCGCTACGTGGTGCCGGTCCGCGCCGAGGCGCGCGGACGCGTCAAGGGGATCGTCCACGACGCGTCCGGGAGCGGGCAGACGCTGTTCGTGGAGCCCCTCGTGGCGGTCGAGCTCGGCAACGCGTGGCGCGAGGCGCAGGTGGCGGAGCAGCAGGAGGTGGAACGGATCCTCGACGAGCTGTCGGCGCTCGTGGCCGGCCAGGCCGGGCCGCTCGGCGAGCTGCTCGCGGCTCTTTCCCGCTTCGATTTCTGGAGCGCGAAGGCGCGCCTGGCAGAGGAGATGGACGCGACACGCGCGGAGATCGGCAGCCGGCCCGAGATTCGCCTGCGGGGCGCCCGCCATCCGGGCCTCGCGGGGCCCGTCGTCCCAATTGACGTCGAGCTGGGGACGGACTTCCAGGCGCTGCTCGTGACCGGGCCGAACACCGGCGGGAAGACCGTCACGCTTCGGACGCTCGGTCTTCTCTCGCTCATGCACCAGGCCGGGCTCCACGTCCCAGCCGACCCCGGCAGCCGGCTGCCGGTGCTCCGGGACGTCTTCGCGGACATCGGCGACGAGCAGTCGGTGGCGCAGTCGCTCTCGACCTTCTCCGGCCACCTCCGCTCGATCGTCCGGATCACGGAGGCTGCCGGTCCGAACACGCTCGTCCTGCTCGACGAGCTGGGCGCCGGCACCGACCCCACCGAGGGCTCGGCCATGGCCCAGGCGCTCCTCGACCACTTCCTGCGCGTGGGTGCCCTGGTGGCGGCAACGACGCACTACGCGGAGCTCAAGGTCTACGCCCACACCACGCCCGGCGTCCGCAATGCCTCGGTCGAGTTCGACCTGGAGACGCTCAGCCCGACCTACCACCTCCGGATCGGCCTGCCGGGCGGCAGCCAGGCATTCGCGATCGCCGAGCGCCTGGGCCTGCCACCGGCGATCGTCGCCGATGCCCGCGGCAGGCTGACCGAGGGCCAGGTCGCCTTCGAGGAGACGCTCGCCTCGATCCGCGCGGCGGACCTGGAGGCCCGGACGGCGCTCGACCGGGCGCGGAGCGCCGAGATCAAGGCTGCCGAGGCCCAGCGGGTCGCCGAGGAGGAGCGGCGCGGCGCGCGGCGCGAGCGTCACGCGGCGGTCGCCACGGCGAGGGCGGAGGCGGAGCGCCTCGTGGATGACCTCCGCGCCGAGATCCGCGGCGCGCAACGACGCCTGGAGCGCGAGACCGTCACGGCGCCTGCGCTCGACGAGGTCCTCGAGCGGGCCGAGGAGCAGCTGGCCCGACTGCCGGCACCGGCACCGGCGCCGGCGGCGCCCGAGGCGGCCGGGACCGTCGAGTGGCGCGTCGGGGCGCGCGCCAGGAGTCGCAGCCGCGGCTGGGAGGGCCGGGTCGTGGCGCTGGAGCGCGGCGGCCGGCGGGCCACGCTCGAGGTCGGCGGCATGCGCGTCTCGGTGGGCGTCGACGACCTGGTCCCGGCGATCCTGGACGCGGCGCCAAAGGGCGCCGTGAGCCACGCCGAGGCCGCGGCGACCGGCCTGACGGCGCTGCGGCTGGATCGGGCGCGCTCGGTGGCGTCCTCCCTCGACGTGCGGGGGGCGCGGGTGGACGAGGCGATCGAGGTGGTCGGCCGCTACCTGGAGGACTGTTCGCTCGCGGGCCTGGCCAAGGCCACGATCATCCACGGGCACGGGACGGGGGCGCTCCGGGATGCCATTCGGGCGTCAGCTGCCGCGCACCCGCTGGTCCGCGCCGCGCGTCCCGGTGAGCGGGGCGAGGGCGGGGACGGCGCGACCGTCGTCACGTTCTGAACCCGGCCCGGCACCTATGGGGCCGGCGTCGGCTTCCCATGACCGTTGCCGTTGCCGTGGTCCGCGGGCAGGCTCGGCGGGATCGACGCCGACGGGCTCGGGAATGGGCTCGGGAACGGGCTTGCGAACGGATCGAAGGACGGCGAGGGCGCCGCCGACGGCTCCGGCGAAGGCACCACGATGTCGCACATCTCGGTGGGCGGGAACGGGGCACCCCAGCTCTGCCCGTACGGAGTCCAGACGCCGTTCTCATAGAAATAGCTGGTCCTCGTCTTCTCCGGGCCGCCGGAGACGCCGGGCCCCTTCTGGGCCCGCGCGATCCAGCCATTGGTGAACGGCTTCCAGGCCGGGAAGTCGGCCTCGACGTTGCTCAGGTCGAGGAATCCCTGGGTCTCCTCCGGGCCCTGGCAGCCGGGCTGCCACAGCTTGCCGGTCGCCGCGTCGACCTGGACCGCGACCTTCGTATTGTCGACCTGGGTCGGCGCCGTCCCGTCGATGAACCACTCCTTGACCGTCTTCGCCGAGAACGGCCCGGGCAGCATGCCCGTGAACGCGTCGACGGTCGTCTGCGCCACGCCGGGCGGCGGCACGAAGTCCGCGATCGGCTGGCCCTTCGTGGCCGCCGTGAGGAACGACTGCCACAGCGAGGCGGCGGTTTCCAGCGAGACCACGCCGCCGGGCGGGGCCGAGTTGTCGGAGTTGCCCATCCAGGCGCCGACCACGAACGCGGGCGCCTTCGGGTCGGCCGGCGGCGCGAGGTACCCCATCGCCGTGAGGTCCTTCGTGTCGTTCGTCGTGCCCGTCTTCAGGGTGGCCGGGCGCCGGGTGTTGCCATCGTAAATCGCGCGCTTGCTCCAGAACGGGTTCTGGGCCGGGTCCGTGTTCCCGGCGATGATGTCGGTCATGACAAAGGCCGCCTGCGGGCTGACCACGGCCTTGCCCTGCGGGGTCGCGCCGGCGGGCGGCCAGATCGTCTGGCCGGTGGAGTCACGCACCTGGAGGATCGTGGTCCGCGGAACCAGGACGCCCCCGTTCGCGATGGCGCCGTAGGCGCTGACCAGGTCGATCATGTGGACCTCCAGGGTCCCGATCGCGATCGACGAGCCGGCCGTGTTCGTGGTGGTCTGGTACTGGAGCCCGAAGTCCCGTGAGCGCTGGAACACGCGATCCGGCCCGATCTCGATCGCGGCCTTGATCGCCGGGATGTTCAGCGAGACCTGGATCGCCTCGCGGAGGCGAACGGGGCCACGTTCCAGGAGATCCGCGTCGGTCGGCGTGTAGCCGCCGCCGAAGTCCGTGGTCACGTCCATGAACATCGAGGCGGCGGTGAGCGAGTGGTCGTCCAGCCCGATCACGTAGTTGACCGGCTTGAACGCGGACCCGGGCTGGCGCCAGCCGTCGGCGAGCACGTCGAACTGGGGCTGGAACTGCTTGTTGCCCGCCAGGTAGAAGCCCGCGCTGCCGGTGTACGCGTAGACCTGGCCGGTCCGGTAGTCGATCGCGGCAAGGGCGGCGTTGTTGACGCCCCTGCCCACCAGGTTCTGGATCCACGGCTCGTAGGGGATCCCCAGCGCCTTGACGTAGGCCGCCGGGTTCTTCGCGTTCGGGCCGCGGGCGCCCGCCTGGGTCCACTTCTCGGCGAGCCGCTGCATGCCGTAGTCGAGCGTGGTGATCACCGTGTAGCCGCCGGTGTCGATGGCGGGGCAGTTGTCCGCCTGGGCGGCGGTGCACAGGATCACGCCAAGCTGGTGGCGAACCTGGAGCACGAACTGGGGGGCCAGCCAGTGGGACGTGGCGGGCGGCGCAAGCACCACCGGCTCCTGCTCCGCCGCGTCGTAGTCGGCCGTCGTGTACTTGCCCGCGGTGAGGACGCTGCGCGTCTTCATCAGCTCCAGGATGTAGTTTCGGCGCTGGACGATCGGCGAATCGGGTGGCACGACCAGGTGCGCCTTCCCGTCGGCCCCGGTCTGCTCCACGGCGTTCTTGACCAGGTCGAAGTCGGTGGGGGACTGCGGGATCGCCGCGAGGATGGCCGCCTGCGCCAGGGTCAGCTTGCTGAGATCCGTGATGCCCCAGTAGCTGCGGGCGGCTGCCGCCACCCCGTAGCTGCTGTTGCCGTAGAAGTTCTGGTTGAGGTAGGCGGTGATGATCTCCTGCTTGCCCGCGACGCCGGGGAACTCCTGGGTCAGCCGGACCGACTGGATGATCTCGCGGATCTTCCGCTCGAGCGCGGTGCCCGCGAACGCGGACTGGGGCAGGAGCCGCGCCCGCACCAGCTGCTGGGTGATCGTCGAGGCGCCGCGCGAATTGCCGGTCAGGGTATCCAGGCCCGCGGAGAGGATCCCGGCGGGATCGAAGCCGGCGTTCTCCCAGAACGTCTTGTCCTCGGTGGACGTCGTGGCGTCGATGAGGACGGGCGGGATCTGGTCGTACGTCACGACGTCGCGCTGCTCGCGGGCAAAGGAGGCGAGCTGGACCTTGCCGGTCCGGTCCAGGACGCGCGTCTCCTGGGAGAAGTCGAGGTTGTTGAAGATCACCTTCGGGTCAGGAAGGCCCTGGCTGTAGTAGCTGAACGCGGTCACCGCCCCCACGAACCCGACGACGCCCGCGATGAGAAGCGACGCGAACAGGAAGACGGGGAGGGCAATGGCGACCCGCGTGACGTTCGGATCACCGGACGAGCGCTGCCCTGAGCCGTTCCGGCGGCGGCGCTGCCGGCGGGCAAGGCTGGTCTGCATGGCGCCCGTCACGATAGCATAGGAGGCATGCATTCCCGATCCCGGCCCCAGGCCCATATCGACGCGTCCGCGCGACGGGCGGCCACGCCATGAGCGGCAGCCGCCTTGCCGGCCTGCTGCCCGAGCTGCGCTGGCGCGGCCTGGTCCATGCCACCACGGAGGGGCTGGAGGCACGCCTGGCGACGGGCGCGCCGCTGCGGGCGTACAACGGCTTCGACCCCACGTTCCGCTCGCTCCACGTTGGGCACCTGATCCCCATCTTCGGGCTGGTGCGGCTGCAGCGGTTCGGCGCGCAGCCGGTCGCGGTGGTGGGCGGGGGGACCGGCCTGATCGGCGACCCGTCCGGACGCTCGGCCGAGCGACCCCTGCTGGATCGCCCCGCGATCCAGGCCAACGTCCACGCGATCCGGGACCAGCTGGCGCACTACCTGGACTTCGCGCCCGGCCCCACCCAGGCGCTCCTCGTGAACAACCTGGACTGGCTCGGCGACCTCCGCCTGCTCGACTTCCTCCGCGACATCGGCAAGCACTTCACGCTGCCGTACATGCTCGCCAAGGACTCGGTCCAGGTCCGGCTGGAGAAGGGGCTCTCCTTCACCGAGTTCAGCTACATGCTGCTTCAGGCGGTTGACTTCCAGCATCTCTACCGCTCGTACGGCGTCGAGCTCCAGTGTGGCGGGGCCGATCAGTGGGGCAACATCACGGCCGGCCTGGAGCTCATCCGCCGGACGGCGGCGCCCCGGCACCCGGACGCGACCGGGGCCACCGAGCCGGCCCACGGGCTGGCGTACCCGCTGCTGCTCAACCCGTCCGGCGCGAAGTTCGGCAAGAGCGAATCGGGCGAGTCGATCTGGCTGGACCCGGCGATCACCTCCCCGTACCGCTTCTACCAGTACTGGCTCGACGCGGAGGACCGCGACATCGGGACGTACCTGCGCTGGTTCACCCTGTTCGATCGGGCCCGGATCGAGGAGCTCGAAGCCGAGCAGGCGGCTCACCCCGAGCAGCACGCTGCCCAGCGTGCCCTCGCGCGGGACCTGACCGAGCGCACCCACGGTCGCGGCGCCGCGGAGCGCGTGGCCCGCGTGAGCGAGCTCCTGTTCGGCGGTGACCCGGCAGCGGCCGACGCCCAGACGCTCGCGGATCTCGCCGCGGAGATCCCCGCGGCGGCCTGGCCCGAGAGCGAGCCGGGCGCCGATGAGCAGCCTGGCCTCGACCTGGTGGACGTGCTGGTCCTGGCCGGTACCGCGACCTCCCGGGGCGAGGCGCGGCGCCTGGTGGAGCAGGGCGGCGTCCACGTGAACGGCCGGCCCGCGGTGGACCTCGAGCAGCGCTTCACGACGGGCGACCTGCTCGCCGGCCGCTTCCTGATCGTCCGGCGCGGGAAGCGGGACTATCGCGTCCTCGTGCGCGGCTCGGCGAAGGCGTGAGCGAAGTGGCCCGAGGCCACATCCAGGTCATCGCCGGCTGCATGTTCAGCGGGAAGACCGATGAGCTGCTGCGGCTCCTCCGGCGCGCCGAGATCGCCCGGCGGCGCATCCTCCTGGTCCGTCCCACCATCGACGACCGCACGGAGGCGGAAGTCGTCCGCAGCCGGTCGGGCGCAGCCTACGGCTCGACGTCCGTGCGGGATCCCGCCGAGATCGAGACGCTGGCCAAGGATGCCTGGGCGGACATGATCGCCATCGAGGAGGCGCAGTTCTTCCCGGTCAGCCTGGTGGCGGTCGTCGAGCGCCTGGCCGACGCCGGGCGCACCGTCATCCTGTCCGGCCTCAACACGGACTTCCGCGGCCGCCCGTTCGGGCCGATGCCGCAGCTGATGTCGATCGCGGACGGGATCACCTCGCTGACCGCGATCTGCACCGTCTGCGGTGACGAGGCGACCCGCACGCAGCGCCTGATCGATGGCCGGCCCGCCGGCGCCGACGAGCCGGTCGTGGTGGTCGGCGGCCTCGCCTCGGAGATGCCGACGCCGCGCCGCGAGACGTACGAAGCCCGCTGCCGCGCCCACCACGAGCTGCCGTAGCGCCAAGACGCGGCGCGGCCGGGCGCGGTCGGAGCCGCCGGCGTGCCGCTCGCGCAGCCGTTCGATCACGAACGACGGCGGGAGGCCCCGCTCGGCCAGCAGCACCAGCGCG
>CAZKXK010000083.1:5905-8955 GCA_964556585.1 uncultured Anaerolineaceae bacterium | reverse complement strand
CGTCCGATCGGGCGGGTAGTGGCGGGCAAGCTTGTAGGTGCTGTAGATGAACTCGGCTGGCATCGCGGCTCAAGTCTAACGACCTGCAGCGGCCCGTGGCGGCATTCGCCCGATTCGTACTTGACCGTGCCGTTATACAACCGTATAGTTGTATCAATGGATCCCAACCTCAACGCCGACCACGTGTTTGCCGCCCTGGCGGACGCCACCAGGCGCGACATCGTCCGGCGGGCGCTCGATGGTCGCGAGGGCGTCGCTGAGCTGTCCGGGCACTACCCGATGAGCTTCGCGGCGGTGCAGAAGCACGTCGCCGTGCTCGAGCGCGCGGGCCTGGTCACCAAGGAGCGCACCGGCCGCCGCAAGGTCGTGCGCACCAATGTCTAGGCGCTCCAGGTGGCCCGGCGCCTGCTCGGCCAGTACGAGGCGCTCTGGCGCAGCCGCGTCGAGCGCATGACCAATCTCATCGCCAGCACCGAGGGGGACGACACATGACTGTCACCGCTGTCCGGAAGGATCCGGCCGCCCTGACCATGACCCTGACCGCCGAGTTCGACGCGTCGCCGGCGCGCGTCTGGCAGCTGTGGGCCGATCCGCGCCAGCTCGAGCGCTGGTGGGGTCCACCGATGTATCCGGCCACCTTCACGGCCCACGACCTGGCTCCTGGCAGTCGGAGCGAGTACCACATGACCGGGCCCGGTGGCGACCAGCCGCGCGGGTTCTGGGACATCCTCGAGGCCGACCCGCCGCGTCGCCTCGCCTACCGCCATGGGTTCGCGCACGACGACGGCACGCCGAACCCGGATCTCCCCCGCATGACCGCCCACGTGACGATCGAGTCGATCGGAGCCGGCCGCACGCGGATGTCGATCGAGAGCGGCTTCCCAAGCGCCGAGGCGATGGAACGTCTCCTGGCCATGGGCATGCAGGAAGGCCTCACCGGGGCGGTCGGCCAGATCGACGCCATCCTGGCGGAGGGCGTCGCAGAACGACCACGCTGACCTGGTCGACGGCCACACCCGGGGGCTTGACGCCCGGCCAGCCAGCGTTTGACGCGCGCCTGGCCGTTGGCCCTGCCCGGGCTATCCCGCGATGACGCTGTCCACGCGGATGGTCGGCGGCTGCTCGAAGTGCTTCTTGACCGCGCACTGATCGGCCGCGCGAACGACCGCGTCGGCATACTTGGCGGGAAAGTCCTTCGGCAGCTCGATCGTGACCTGCACGTCGCTCACCAGGTGCGTCGCCGGGTTGGTCCGCATCCGCTGGACGAGCCG
Organism: uncultured Anaerolineaceae bacterium; assembly: GCA_964556585.1. GTDB lineage: Bacteria > Chloroflexota > Limnocylindria > Limnocylindrales > CSP1-4 > CTSoil-043. The sequence continues at coordinate 7,684 of CAZKXK010000083.1, read as the reverse complement.
AATGCCCTCCGTCGGGATCCCCCGCTGCCGGCAGAAGCCCAGCACGTAGATACCCGCGCACGTCCCGATCGAGGACAGGAACGTGGCAAATGGCGTCGGGGCCGAGCCCTCGCCACCGCCCATCGCCGGCTGGTCGGTGGGAATCACGAACCCCGCGAAGTGCGCGTCCACGCGCGCGCCCCCGGGAAAGTCGATTGTCATCTCCATGGAACGAGACCTCTTCCTGCCGGCGCGTCGTGTCGAATCGAGGATGGCGCCGGAATGCATGGGCAAGCAGCCAGAGCGTACCCCATACTTGCGTAGTTGCGCAAGTCCGCATCAACACACCCGCCGAGGCGAGAGGATACGATCGCGACTGTGAACCTCGTTCCGCGCTTGCCGGTCGGCGGCCCGTCACGGCCATGACGACGAGGCGCGTGGCATGGCGGCGCTCCGACGAGGTGCCGGCCGACGAGCTGTGCACGCTGACCCTCCGCGATGGCGGGCTCTCGCTGGTGGGCACGGTCCTCGGGGCCGAGGGCGGCCTGCCGGTCCGGATCGAGTACCAGGTCATGGCCGACGGCACCGGCATGACGACCGCGGTGCACGTGCGCGACCTGCGCGGGTTCGTGGTGCGGACGATCGCCCTGGCCCGCGATGCCAGGGGCGGCTGGACCGTGGACGGCAAGCCCGCGCCGTTGCTCGGTCGATGCACCGACGTGGACCTTGGCTGCAGCCCGTCCACGAACACGCTCCCGATCCGCCGTCTCCGGCTTGGCGTCGGCGCGTCGCACACGATCCAGGCGGCGTGGGTCCGGTTCCCCGAGCTCACGGTCGTCAAGGCCGCCCAGACCTACACCCGCGTCGACGATCTCACCTACCGCTATGCGAGCGGCGACTTCCAGGCCGAGCTGACCGTTGACGACGACGGCCTGGTGACGGCGTACGCGGCCTGGCAGCGAACCGGGATCGCCATGGGTCCCGACGACACCGAACCCCTCGACTCGCACCGCTAGGGATCGGGAACCGGTACCCGGTGACGCGGCGCGGCCTGGTCCTGTTCGGCCTGATGTCGATCGTCTGGGGCATCCCCTACTTCTTCATCCGGATCGCGGTCGGCGAGATGACGCCCGCCACGCTCGTCTTCGGCCGCACCTTGATCGGAGCGGCGATCCTGTTGCCGATCGCCCTCCTGCGCGTCGACCTCCGGCCGGTGCTCGCGCGCTGGCGCTGGGTCGTGGCCTTCGCCGCGGTGGAGATCGCGGGCCCCTGGGTGCTCCTGGCATCGGCCGAGCAGCACATCTCGAGCTCCCTCGCCGGGCTTCTCATCGCGGGCGTGCCGCTCGTGGGCAGCGCGATCGCGCTCGGCACCGGCGGCGCGGACCGCCTGGGCCGAAGGGGCATGCTCGGGCTCCTCGTGGGCCTCGTCGGGGTGGTGGCCATCGTCGGCGGTGACTTCGAAGCCTCGGACGCGACGGCGCTCGTGGCGATCGCCGTGGTCGTCGTCGGCTACGCGCTGGGCCCGGCAATCCTGTCGCGTCGGCTGGCTGGTGTGTCGTCGGTCGGCGTGATGGCGCTTTCGCTCGCGCTGTGCGCGGTTGTCTACGCACCGATCGCGGCAGTCCAGCGGCCGGCGGTGATGCCATCCGCGAACGCGCTCGCCTCGATCGCGATCCTGGGGATCGTCTGCACGGCAGCCGCCTTCCTCATGTTCGCGGCCCTGATCGAGGAGATCGGACCGGTCCGCGCGACGATCATCACGTACGTCAACCCGGCCGTCGCCGCGCTGCTGGGCGTGGC
>CAZKXK010000083.1:2890-5805 GCA_964556585.1 uncultured Anaerolineaceae bacterium | reverse complement strand
AGCATCGACTCCTCGCCGACCATGAGGCCGCCGCGGCCGCGCCAGCAATGGCCCGTCTCGCCGAGGACCTCCCAGAAGGTCCCGTCGCGCTCGATCCAGGCGGAGTAGCGGGCGGAGTCGCGGGCGGCCCGCTCGGGATCGACCGTGCGCAGCAGCTGGAGGTAGATCGCCCCGAGGCTCGTCCAGACGGAGCTGCCCTGGTAGTCGGGCAGGAAGTGGCGGACGAGCCAGACCTCGGCCTTCGGCGTCCGGTGGGTGGTGTACCGGAGCGGGTAGGGATCGCAATACCCCTCGCGCTGCAGGGTCGTGAGCGTCGTGGCGAGCATCGCCGGGCAATCGAGGGCGCCCGTCCAGAAGGGCCAGACGTTGGCCTCGCCGGTCGTCTCGTCGGAGCCGATCGCGTCGCGGAAGCAGCCTCTCCTCGGCATCCAGAACTGCTCGCGCAGAAGACGGCCGAAGTCGCCGTCCGGGAACCGGTCGGCCAGCGGGTTCGCGAGGTGCCATTCCGGCTTCGACGCGAGCGTCCGCACGAGGAGCGCGACCATGCTGTTGCCGTAGGCATTCGAGCGGTTCGTCACGGTGTCCCGGTGGGCGGAGAAGGTCCGATCGGCCCGCTGGAGGCCGGTCGCCGGATCCACCACGAGCCGCCCGAAATGGGCCACCTCGTCGGCGAGCCACTCCCGGTGCGCGGCGACCAGGTCGTCGCCCTCGGTCCCGACGGCACGCAGGGCGGCGAGGAAGAACGGCAGCGAGTCGACCCCGTAGGCATAGACGTCGGCCGGGTAGCCGCCCGGGTGGAACGTCGTGGTGATGTGGCTGCCGTGGCGCTCCCATCCCGCGAGAGCCCAGGCCAGCGAGGCGACGAGCCGCTCGCGGTGGCGGCCCCCGAGGCGTTCCAGGGCCACCGAGCTGAAGGCCAGGTCGCGAAGCCAGAACGTGTGGAACCAGCGTGGTGAGGCCGTGAAGGAGCGCCCGTTCCAGGTCCGATCGATGCCGGCCTCGATGATCGCGCCGGCGTCGCCGGGAAGCGCGAGCGAGCCGAACCAGGCGCGGCTCATCCGGGCGACGACCGCTCGCCCGCAATCGGCGAGATTGGCGGGATGGAGCCAGAGCGCGAGCGACATCGGCGACCTTCGGCGCGAGATCAACGAGCTCCAGTGTCCGGTCTCGACCCCGGGCTGTCATGACCGTCCGTCACCCGGCGCGAGCGCAGACGATGAACGCTCCAGGACCGCCCGAGACGCCCCGGCCGATCGACCGGCTATCCTTGCGAGGTCTTGATCCCGAACCTTCGGCATGCCCGTGCGTCCCGGCACGCTGACCCGGTCAGGGGGATCCGGCGGGGTTTCCTGTCGGCGCTCCTGGCGGTCTTCTTCAGCGTGGCGTCCGTCAGCCAGGGCACGTCGGTGGTGTCCGCCGGCAGTCCCGGTGGCGCCACACCAGCGCCCGCGACGACGCCCGCGCCCGCCGCCACGCCAAGCCCGACCGCCGCGCCCAGCCCGACCGCCGCGCCCAGCCCGACCGCCGCGCCGGCCTTCCCGGCCGATCTCGTGGCCGGCCCGCTCTCCGGGTCGCTCATCACCCCGGATGCCGTGTCGTCCGCGCGGCCCTGGTACGCGTCGCGGCCGGCCGGCCACGGCCGGATCCTGAGCATTGGCCTTCCCGCTCCGTGGACCGGCGGCGACCGGAGCATCGCGACCGTCGACATCTACCTGCCGCCCGGCTATGACACCGGCGCGCGGCGCTACCCGGTCGTCTACGAAGCCCCCCAGAGCATCCGCACCTGGGAGACAGGCTTCGGGTTCACCAGCGTCCTCGACTCGCTCATCACGAGCGGCGCCATGCCACCCATGATCTTCGTGTTCGGGCTGGCCTACGGTGGCCCCTACGACGACAGCGAGTGCGCCAACGCGGTCGACGGTCGCGAATGGTTCGACCGCTTCATGTCGAGCGACGTGGTCAGGTGGGTGGACCAGCACTTCCGCACGATCCCATCGGCGGCAGCGCGGGCCACGCTCGGGTTCTCGCAGGGTGGCTACTGCGCGGCCGAGCTCGTGGCGAACCACTCCGGCATCTTCGCGTCCGCCATGTCCTTCAGCGGGTACTTCGTCGCCGGCATTCACTCGGGGACGACCCCGGACGCGTGGCGACCGTTCGACAACGACCCCGCAGTGGAATACCGGATCTCCCCGATGACCGTCGTCCCGCGGATCCCGGCGTCGCGCCGGACCGGCCTGTTCTTCGTGATGGCATCCGACGCGGACCAGGGGTTCTACGGACCCCAGATGAAGCAGTTCGCCGGAGTCCTCGACAGCGCGGGCGTCCCCATGGCGGTCATCCCCACCGCGCTCGGCCACTCCTGGGAGGCGGCTCGCACGCTCGTCCCGACGATGCTCGAGCTCCTCGCGGGCCGGATGGTCAGCCTCGGCGTCTTCGCGGCTGCCCGCTGAAGGACGCGCATGGCGGCGTACGGCCGCCGGACCCCCTCGGTGCTACCCTGAGGTGCCCGAGCTGCCCTTCCGCGTGCTCGAGGCCCGCCCAGGATCGGATTGCACCATGGCTCGCACCAAGTTCGTCACGCCCGAAGCGCTGATCGTCATCTCCACCGATGGCTACTTCGACGTGTTCCCGTTGGGCGCCCGGGTCCCCAACGCCAGGCCCGCCTACCGCGGCACGGTCGACCTGCTCGATCGCGAGGTTCGCGCCGGGGATCGCCTGACCGTCCGGCCCGATTCCATCGCCCTGCGCGTGGCCGTGGCCTCGTGGTCCTCGGAGCACGGCGCCGCCGCGGTCCGCGGCGAGATGGGGGCAGGCCGCAACGGCAAGCAGGTCACCCCGGCCTGAGCCGCACCGCGGTGGCTGAGGACGTCGTTCTCCCCACGGGCGGCGAGGACGACCGCACGAGCGCTGATGAC
>CAZKXK010000083.1:0-2790 GCA_964556585.1 uncultured Anaerolineaceae bacterium | reverse complement strand
CGGCTCGAGGCCGCGCTCTCGGGGCTCGGCGTGGCCTACGAGCTCTTCGCCTGCGACCCGACGCTGGCGGACACGGCGGCCTTCTGTTCTGCCTACGGCTTCGATCCCGCCGACTCGGCCAACACGATCCTCGTGGCCGGCAAGGCTGAGCCGCGCCGGTACGCGGCGTGCGTGGTGCTGGCACCCGATCGGCTCGCCGTCAACCGGACCGTCCGGTCGCTCCTGGGCACCCGGAAAGCATCCTTTGCCGCCCCGGAGGAAGCCCGAGCGGTGACCGGCATGGAGATCGGCGGGGTCACGCCGTTCGGACTTCCCCGCGGGCTGCCGATCTGGATCGACGCAGCGGTCATGGCACGCTCCCGGATCGTGCTCGGCGGAGGCAGCCGGCGCTGGAAGGTCATCGCGCGGCCGGCGATCCTGCTGGCCCTCCCGGGCGCGGAAGTGGTCCAGGGCCTCGCCGACCGCCCGGACCAGGCGTAGCCGGACCGGGAGCCGGCGCCGCGGCCCTTGGCCGCGCTACGCCCCTCCGTCGCGTGCGCGGGCAGCACGCCACGGCGCCGCCAGCCCGGCCCTGCGCTCCGACGTGAGGAGATCCGCGGCGTGGACCGCCATCACCGCGCCCTCGATCACCTCGAGCGCCGCCTCGCCGCCGGCCCGGTCGTCGGGCACCAGGTCATCGGATTCCTCCACCACCGCGCCGAGCAGCGGGATGCGGTCCAGCAACGACCCAAGCACGTGCGTGAGGTCGCCGCGCCCATGCTCCGCGAGCACCATGTCGGCGAGCCGCAGCTCCTCGCGAAGGCCCGGGGTCCATGCGGCGGCGAGGCGTGGCAGGTCGGCGACGGTCAGCGCATCCAGGGCGGCGGCCAGGCGGACGCGGGGATCGTCATCCGAAGGGGGAGGTGGCTTCTGCATCGGTCGAGCGTACGCGGGTGCGGGTCATCCCGCCGTGCGGCCGCGGAGATGGTCCAGCAGCCGCTCGGCAATGACGTACGACCGCCCTCCCCCCATCACCAGGACGACATCGCCGCGCCGCACACGGGGTGCCAGCCAGTCGGCCGTCGATTCCACGGAACCCGGAGCCGTGGCTGGCGCCCGCCCCCGCGCGTTCACCGCGTCCGCGAGCGCCTGGGCCGACGTGATCGTGGTGTCCGGATCGCGCCCGGCATGGATGTCGGCGATCGCCACGCGGTTCGCCTGCGCCAGGACGTCGGCGAAGTTCTCGAGCAACGCCGCCGTCCGGTGGAAGGTCAGCGGCTCGTAGACCGCCCAGAGCCGGCGGCCCGGATAGCGGGACGCCACGGCAGCGAAGGTCGCCGCCATCGCGGTCGGGTGGTGGCCGTAATCGTCGAGGACGACCACGCCGCCCACCTCGCCCTTGAGCTCCAGGCGGCGCCCGACGCCCGGGAACGTCGCCAAGCCGGCCAGGATCGCGCCGACGTCCGCCCCGGCGACGAGCGCGGCCCCGGCCGCCGCCAGGCCGTTCTCGGCGTTGTGCCGTCCGGCCAGTCCGACCTGCGCGCCGACCGTGCCCGAGGCCGTGAGTCCCGCGATCGTGATGCTCCCCTCCCCCGCCGGGCTCGTCCGCCAGGAGCCGAGGATCGCCGTTGCCGCGCCTCGGGCGGTCGCATGCACACGCGCGAGGGCGATCGCTGCCGCGGCGGGATCCTCGTCCGCGCTCACGACCCGCACGGTGACCAGCCTGCCGGGCCAGTCCCGCAGGCCGGCGAGGACCTCGCGGACACCGGCGTCGCCGGCGTTGGCGACGAGCACCGGATCCACGCCGCCCCCGTCGAAGGCGCGGATCCAGGCGACGAACGCCGCCACGACCGCCGCGCGGTCGCGAAAGACGTCGGGGTGGTCCCAGTCGGCGTTGGTCAGCACGCCGATCGCCGGTCGGTAGGGATCGAAGTTGCCGGCATACTCGTCCGCCTCCACCACGAACCGGCGTCCGGCCCCGAGGCGCACGGTTGACGGCCGCGAGCCCCCGACCAGCGCGGCGGGAAGCAGGGCGCCCACGAACCCGGATGGGTCGAGGCCGGCGGCCGTGAGCAGGTGAATCAGCCATCCGGTCGTGGTCGACTTCCCGTGCGTTCCCGCCACGCCGATCAGCGACGCGGCGCGCGTCGCCGCGGCATCCGCGATCAGCTGCTGGACGCTGGTCAGGGTAACACCCCGCTCGCGTGCCCGTCGCAGCTCCGGGTGGTCGGGGTGGACCGACGTCAGCGCCTTCGTCACCGCCAGCCGGTCGACGAACGTGGTCGCGCCGCGCGCCACGTGGGAGGGATCGTGGCGCCACTGCAACGGGATCCCGGCATCCTCGAGCGGCGGCGTGTAGGGCGACGGGCCACCCGCGTCGCACCCGGACGCGCACGCCCCGACCGTATGCGCCAGGAGGCAGGCGGCCGCGCCCGCGGCGCCCCCAGCGCCCACGACATGGATCCGCTCGCCCGCCGGGATCGGGCGGGCGTCCCGCGCGGGCTCCAGGCCGGCGCCGATCTCCGCGGCGTCGCGGTGGGTCACGGTGCCTCGGGAATCCCCGGCTCGGGCTCGGGCTCCGCCATCGCCACCGGCTCGGGCTCCTGCTCTGCGGCCGGCTCGGCCTCCGTCGCAGGCTCCGCCTCGGGCTCGGGCTCCGCCTCGGGCTCGGGCTCCGCCATCGCCACCGGCTCGGGCTCCGGCTCGGGCTCGGCCTCCGTCGCAGGCTCCGCCTCGGGCTCGGGCGACGCGTCGGGCTCCGCCTCGGGCTCGGGCTCGGGCGACGCGTCGGGCTCCGCCTCGGGCTCGGGC
>CAZKXK010000082.1:0-8955 GCA_964556585.1 uncultured Anaerolineaceae bacterium | reverse complement strand
CCGTTCGATGGTCAAACCCCGAGCTGCGCCTGCGCGTCGTACCCGAAGCGGCCGCGGGTCGCGATGACCAGGACAAGGCTGATCGCGCCGAATGCGACGATGCCCACGAGCATCGGACCGGCGGCCGGCAGGACCGGCCCCATGGAGAGCGAGGCGTTGATGCTCGCGTGCGTGACCATCGCGAGCCAGAGGCTCCCCGTGCGGTTGTAGACCCACGTGAGCACCGGCGAGAGCGTCATGACCAGGACGAGGAACGCCGCGATCGTCGCCGGGTCGGAGCCGCCGTTCTGGGCGGCCCACTCCGGCACGAGGAACTGCGGGAGGTGCCATACACCCCACAGAACGCCCAGGATCAGGGTGCCCACCAGCGGACCCCTGTCGCGCTCGAGCCGCGGCAGGGCGAAGCCCCGCCAGCCCGGCTCCTCGAACAGCGGGCCGCTGAAGAAGCCGAACACGAGGAAGAACGCGAAGGTCGAGACGATCGAGCCGGCCGAGGCATTCTGGAGCGCGCCGATCCCTCCGGGGAGCACCGCCACGGCGCCCAGGCACGCGGCGGGGATCACCGCCAGCCCCAGCAGATACCACCGGAACGGGACGCGCCACAGCCGCCCGCGATGGCGCATCTCGCGATACGCAACCCGGCCGCCGATGGTGGTGAGGACGATCCGCGCGGCAATCGTCGGACCCAGCGTCTGGACGAAGATCACCACCGCCGCCGGCGCGCGCATCATGCCGTAGAGCACGAGCAGGATGCCCCACGACACCGCGTAGGCGAGCGCGAAGAACGCCGGGAGCGGATGGGCGCGGATGGTCTCGGGGACCCCTGCGAGCCGTCCCCTTCGGCTCATGCGCACCAGGCCCGCGGTCATCAACGATCCCTCTCGCTGCGGAAGGCCCTGCCGCAGTCCGTCGAACTGGACGACGGGCCCCGCCATCGTGAGCCCATTCTCGTTCGCGCGGCGCAGACGACGCGAGGGCGGAACGGCACGTGCGGGCGGGTCTGCCTGTCACCAGCCAGGGCAACACTGGGTCCGCCTTCCGGACGACGACCGAGATCCCGATCGTGACCTACTGCCCCTCGACTGGCACTGGCCCGGCACCGGACGACTCCCGGCTCGGGACGCCGACCATCATGGAGGCCACGGCCGGAGATTCGATCAGGTCCCGCTTCCCGTCGGTTTGGCCGTGGGCGGCACCAGTCCGCAGTCGGGCGTGGTGCAGAGATCCAGCCCCATCTCGGCCAGCCCCTCGGCCAATGGCGTGAACCCGAGCAATCCTTCGAAGCTGCGACTCGCGACCCCCGCCGGGATCCCCCGGACGAGGACCGCGCCGCCAGAGTCCCCAGCCGCCACCTGGATGCGCGCGGCGATCATGCACGGGAAGTAGGCGCCGTCTTCCGGGTGGAGGTTGTCGCCCTTCTCGATGACGGGTCCAGCCCGGTAGATGTTGCGGCCGTCGATCTCGACCGGGTCACCGATCGCGACGTCCGCGCAGGCGAGCGGCCGCGTGCCCGGCGGGATGATCTGGGAGCCGGCCGTGCCCAGGTTCACGACATTCAGGTGCCCCCATGGAATGCGGTCCACCGCGACCACCATGTAGTTGATGTCGGACGCCGCGCACGTGTGCCCGGGATACGGGCACGAGGCATCCCGGGCGGCCGGGCCAAAGACGCCGCGCACGGTGGTGCCGTCCGGGTCGTAGGCCACGGTGCCTTCGGTGGTGCAGTGACCGGAGGAGGTGAGCACGATCGTGTCCCCGAGGCGAGCGTAGAACCCGCCGGAGCAGTATCCCCAGAGATGCTGGCCGGCGAGGACCGGCGGCTCGTACACGTCCACGGTGCGCCGCGGCGGCTTCGCGGCGCCGCCGACGACCCAGACGGTGCCGAGGCCCACCAGGAGGCCCACCAGGGGGCCCGCCAGGACGGCGATCAGGAGCCGGGGCAGGATGACCCGCGCCCGCGCAGGTGTTCTGCCCTCGAGTGTCACGGCCGTCCTCGCTCAGGGGCGGGTCGCAAACGCGAACCCGGTGATCCGATCATCTTTGGCACTCCCCGATGGGGCAACCCTGACGTTCGGGCCATCGAAGCCATCGGCGAAGGAGAACGTGCGGGCCCAGCTCCGGGTCCTCGTCAAGCGGATCCTGCGCAAGCACGGCTACCCGCCCGACAGGCAGGCCCGGGCGACGGAGCTCCTGCTCGCGCAGCCCGAGGTGCGTTCGGAGCTCTGGGCGGTCGCGTAAGGCGCGCGACCTGGGCGGCCTACGATGCTATCCAGCCGATTCGGCGCGATCAACCAGCGAGGGGTCCGACGCATGTCCGTCGACCTGACCGAGACGCGTGCCACCGCGGAGCGCGTCGCCGCGGACTGGGGGCTCGATCTCGGCGCGCCGTTCGCGTTCGCCGTCCAGTCGTTCGCCGCGCCGGTGAGCGACGACGCCGTGCTCAAGGTGGCGTGGGAGGGCGACGACGAGTCGCTCCATGACGCGGAGGCGTTCGCGGCATGGAACGGAAGGGGTGCGGTGCGCGTGCTGCGCCGCGACCAGGAGCGTCGGGCGCTGCTGCTCGAGCGCGCGCGTCCGGGGACCGATATCTCGGATCTCGATGACGACGAGGCGACGGGGATCGCCATCGATGTCGCCGGACAGCTGTGGCTGCCGGGCCGTGCGCCGTTCCGGCCGGTGGAGCCCGAGGTACGACGCTGGCTCGCCAGAGCCGAACGGGAGGGAAGCGAGCTCGTCCCGCTCGCCCGCCAGCTCGTTGCGGAGGTCGGCGCCGGCGCGGACTGGCTCGTCCACGGGGACTTTCACCATCACAACATCCTTCGCCACGGCGAGCGGTTCGTCGCCATCGACCCGAAGCCCTACCTCGCCGATCGCGAGTACGACGTGCCCTCGTTCCTCTGGAATCCGCTCGGCTGCCGCCTGGACGACCGAGCGAAGACCGAGCGCCGCATTGCGGCATTCGTCGGCGCGGGCCTCGACGACTTCCGGATCCGTGCGTGGACCGTGATCCGAGGCGCCTATCTCCGCCCGGATCGCGAGTACGTCGAGCCGCTGCGCTCGCTGCTCGACTAGGCTGCCGGTCGCGCAACCCTTCAATCTGCCTTCGCGTCGTCCCCGCGAAACCGGCATGTCTAGACTTCCGGGTGATGTCTGCCGACTCTCCCTCCAGCGCCTACGCCGGGACCGCGCACTGGATCGCCGCGGCGCGTGCCCGGGAGACCGAACGTCAGGATCGGCTCTTCGCCGATCCGTACGCCGCCGTCCTCGCCGGCCCGATTGGTCGCGCCGCGCTCGCCGCCTCGGAGCGTGCCTCGGGCAGCGAGAACGTGTTCCTGCCGATCCGCACGCGCTTCTTCGATGACCTCCTGGTTGCCGAAGCCCCTCGGCTCGACCAGGTCGTCCTTCTGGGTGCCGGCCTCGACACCCGCCCCTTCCGCCTCACGCTGCCGGCGGCGCTGCGCTGGTTCGAGATCGACCGGGCCGAACTCTTCGCCGAGAAGGAGTCGATCCTCGGCGCGCTGGGTGTAGTGGCGGGCTGTCAACGCACCGTGGTGGCCGCCGATCTCACGGGTGCCTGGAGCCCGGCGTTGCTGGACGCCGGATTCCAGGCCTCGCGGCGGACCGCGTGGATCGCCGAGGGCCTGTGCTTCTACCTGTCTGGAGACGCGGTCAGGGACCTCATGTCCGAGACACGCCGGCTCGCTGGAGGCGGCAGCTTGATCGCGGCCGATGTGTTCGGCTCCGGGCTCCTGAGCCTGCCTGGAATGCGGACCTATCTCGCTGGGCGGGCAGAGCGCGGGCTGCCGCCCCCCTTCACTACCGACAATCCAGTCGAGACGCTCCACGACGCCGGGTGGCCGTCGGTGGAGCTCGCCCTCCCTGGGCCGCTTGGCCGGACCTACGGTCCAGCGATCGAGCACGCGAAACAGCGGACCGCCGCCCCCGATCCGACGATGCGGAGCTACCTCGTCGTGGCTCGGGCGGTGGCCGAGGCCGCCTGAAGGCATCTGCCCGGAAGGAGCTCCGTACGGAGCCCCGCAGGTGCGCGAATCCTGGAAAGTGGGGGACGCCCCTGCGCCGCGCGCTGCCCTTTCGGTTCGAGCTCGCGCGGCACTCGACCTGGCCTGGGCCCTCGTGGCGCCCCGCAGCGCCGCTCACAGCCAAGGCGAGGCCGGGGATCAGTCATTTCGGCTTCGCTCGTTCGGGCTCAGCCTTCGCGGGGCGGCCCCTGCAAGCCGAGCGCAGCCATGAGCCCGAGCCGGTCCGGGATGAACCACGACTCGACGATCTGCCCGCCCTCGAAGCGATCGATGCGCATCTCCTCGAAGGCGGCGCGCCGCCCCGTCGGCGGCAGCGCTGCCCCGCCCGGCATGCTCATGGGACCCGTGTGGGTCCCCGCGCCCCTCCAGTGGCTCGCCACGCGGTCGCCCTCGGCAACCTGGCGGAGCAGGGTGACGACGAGGTCGGGAAACGCCGCTCGGAGCACCTGCGCCTGGAGCTTGATGGCGTCGGTGCCGACCGCCGCAGGGAGTCCGGGCGGGTGGCTCACGCACCCCGGGGCCATGAGCCGATCGGCGGCGCCCAGATCACCATGCCCGAACACGGCCTCGTACAGCTCCTGTGACAGCGCCTTGTTCCGCTCGCTCGACACGATCGCCCTCCTCTTGTGGGACGAGTCTGCCACGCCGGCCGGCCCCGCACGGGAGGTCAATGGCGGAATGCCAAGGGTCGGCTCATCATTCGCACGCCCTCCACGACAAGGCGAACAGAGGCGACTTCATGGACACCCCTCCGCCAGGGAAATCAGGGGGCGGCGCGCCCAGCCAAGCCCTGGTCGCGGCAAATGACGACCGACCCGTCGGCCTCACGAGCGATGAGGCCCGTCGGAGGATCGAAGCGTCCGGCCCGAACGCCATGCCGGATACGAGCACGCACCCGTTTCGCATGGCGCTCGAGAAGTTCTGGGCACCGGTTCCATGGATGCTCGAGGCGGCGATCGTGCTCGAGGCGGTGCTCGGCAAATATGTCGAGGCCGCGATCATCGCGGGCCTACTGGTCTTCAACGCCCTGCTCGGATTGTTCCAGGAGAGCGGCGCCCAGGCGACCCTTTCAGCGCTGAAGTCCAAGCTCGCGCTGAACGCGTCGGTGCTGCGGGACGGCACGTGGAAGACGATACCCGCGGCGGAGATCGTGACGGGCGACGTGGTGAAGCTCTCGCTGGGCGCCGTGGTGGCGGCCGATGTGCGCCTGACCAGCGGCGAAGTCCTGCTCGACCAATCCATGCTCACCGGCGAATCGGTTCCCGTCGAAGCCGGCGCGGGACTGCAGACCTATGCAGGCGCACTGGTGCGGCGCGGAGAGGCGGTCGGCGAGGTCACGGCGACCGGAGCGCGCACCAAGTTCGGCCGCACCGCCGAGCTCGTCCGCACCGCCCACGTGACGAGCTCCCAGCAGAGGGCGGTGCTGCGCGTGGTGCGCAATCTGGCCTGCTTCAACGCTGTCGTGATCGTGGCGCTGGTCGCCTACGCCTTCGTGCTCAAGCTGCCGCAGGCCGAGATCATTCCGCTCGTCCTGACCGGGGTGCTGGCGTCGATACCGGTGGCGTTGCCGGCGACCTTCACCCTCGCATCGGCGCTCGGGGCGCAGGCCCTGGCGAAGCTGGGTGTTCTCCCGACCCGTCTCTCGGCCGTCGATGAAGCCGCGACGATGGATGTCCTTTGCGCCGACAAGACCGGCACCCTGACGCGCAACGCGCTGAAGGTGACGACCGTCAGTCCCATGCCCGGTTTCGACTCGGCGCACGTCCTGACCCTGGCTGCGCTCGCAAGCTCGGACGGCGGGCAGGATCCGGTCGATGGCGCGATACGCGCAGCCGCGGAGGGCAAGGCGGCCGACGATGCGCCGAAGCTGGTGAAGTTCATTCCCTTCGATCCGGCGACGAAGATGTCGGAAGCGACGGTCCAGGATCCCGCCGGTGCGACCCAACGTGTCGTGAAGGGCGCATTTTCCGCGATCATCGCGCTTGCGCAGCCCTCCCCGACCGCGACGGCCGAAGCGAGCAAGCTGGAGGGACAGGGCTTCAGGGTGCTCGCGGTCGCCGCCGGACCCCCGACGGCGATGAAGCTCGTCGGCCTGATCGCCCTGAGCGACCCGCCTCGTACGGAATCGGCAGCGCTCATCGCCGAGCTGACGGGGCTGGGCGTGCGCACGGTCATGGTGACAGGCGACGCGCCGGCCACCGCCGCCATCGTGGCGCATGCGGTGGGGCTGGATGGCGCGACCTCCCCGCCGGGACCGATCCCGGACGGCGTCCGACCGGAGACCTTCGCCGTGTTCGCCGGGGTCCTTCCGGAGGACAAGTTCAAGCTCGTCAAGGCGTTCCAGGGCGAGGGCCACACGGTCGGCATGTGCGGTGATGGGGTCAACGACGCGCCGGCGCTGCGTCAGGCGCAGATCGGCATCGCGGTCTCGACGGCGACCGACGTCGCCAAGTCCGCCGCCGGCGTCGTGCTGACCAAGCCTGGCCTCGAAGGGATTGTCGCTGCGGTGAAGGAGGGGCGCGTCACCTTCCAGCGCATCCTCACCTACACGCTGAACTCCGTCATCAAGAAGATCGTGACCGTGCTCTTCTTGATCGTCGGGCTGGTCATGACAGGGCACGCGGTCCTGACCCCGCTCCTGATGGTCATCGTGATGATCACCGGCGACTTCCTGGCGATGTCGCTCACCACCGACAACGTGCGACCCTCGCCGGCGCCCAATGCCTGGCGGATCGGCCGACTGACCATGGCCGGCGTCGCCATGGGAGTCGGCCAGCTGGCCTTCTGCGTGGGCGTCCTTGCCGTCGGCAGGTTCCCGCTGGATCTCGGCATCGACGCGCTCAGGACCCTCGCCTTCGTGGCCCTGGTGTTCAGCAGCCAGGCGACGATCTACGCGATTCGCGGGCGTCGGCATCTATGGGGGGCTCGTCCGAGCCCCTGGCTCGTCGCATCGTCGCTCGCTGATGTCCTGATCGCCGCGGTGCTGGCCATCGGCGGAATCGCGATGACGCCCCTGCCCGCCCTGATCGTGGCCAGCACGCTCGCCGCGGCTGCCGCCCTCACCCTCGGCTTGGCCGTGGTGAAGCTCCCTGTATTCGCACGCCTGCGGATCACCTAGCGCGGCCCGGTCGTCGCCATGGGCGCCACCCACGAGGTGAAGGACCTCGAGTTCGTCGCTCGAGCGTCTCGAGCACGGGACGCCGCGTCATTCCGCGCGCGCCGACCCCGCATACAACTGCGCGGACATCGGCGTGAACGGCCGACGGCTGAAGATCGCCTCGAGCGGGATGCCGAAGTACTCGGCAGCGCGCAGGGCGAGGTCGAGGCTTGGGTTGTACTCGCCGCGCTCGAGATAGCCGATGGTCTGGTAGTTGACGCCGAGGGCGGCCGCGAGCTCCTGGCGCGACAGGCCACGTTCCGCCCGCAGCACCGCCAGGCGGTTATGGAGCACAGGCTCGACCCGTTCGGGCGGGCGCCCCATTACACGTCCTCCGGCGCGTCGGGCTCGACCCACGCCAGGGCGGCGGCCGGCAGGAGGGGCAGCAACACCCCCACCGAGATCGCCAGCGCGCTCGTGAGCGAACCGTCAAGCGTCACCGTCCGTCCGAACCCGAGCACCGCGATCGCCACGGCTGCGATGGCGAACACGACCACGGCCGCCAGGACCTGGTAGCTCAGGATCCACGCTCGGTCGCGCAGCTGGCGCTGCCGTTCGTCGAGGGTCGCGGCCCGCATGTCTGCCCGATCGCGAACGTACCGATAGAGGACAAAGGCGCCGACGAGCGTGACTCCGATCAGGAGGAACACGATCGGGCCCCAGATGATCCTGGGCACCGAGGTCCCCGTCCAGAACGACGACCAGGCATACATGGCAGGCAGACCCAGAAGCGTTGCGCCGGAGACGATCCGGCGCGTCCTTCGGGTCATCCGGTCGATCCGGAGTGCGCGCCGCGGCTCCAATCTGGGGATCATGACAGATACCTCGTACCGATGTGTATGTACAAAGCGATGCATGATATATACAACACATTGTCAAGTGCATGGATCTGGTGGACGCGCCGGGTGGCGCTCGACATGCTGTCTACCGAGCGTCGGTACGGCGGATGACGATGAGCGCGTCCAGCAATCCGGCGGGTGACGTCTCCGACCGTCGGACGACCTCCGCCCGTTCGGTGGCGAGCTCGCGATCGCGCTCGGCAAGCTCTCTGGCCGCCTCCGGCGCGCTCAGCAGTCGCTCGGCCTCGATCGGACCGCCGCCGTCGGCAAGGTTCGCGCGGTCGTGGCCGATCACGACCAGGTGCCCGCCCGGCGCCACTGCCGCGGCCGCCGCGCCATAGACGATCCGGCGCTCCGTGGGCGCCAGGTGAAGGTAGACGATGACGACGAGGTCGAACTGGCGAGCGGGTGGCACCCAGGTCAGGAGGTCCCGCTCCAGCCACTCGATCTCGACGCCGGCTCCGGCGGCGGCGGCGCGCGCGTTGGCGAGCGCGACGGGGGACCAGTCGACCGCAGTCACCCGCCAGCCCTGGCTGGCCAGCCAGATCGCGTTCGTCCCGCTGCCGGCCGCGAGCTCGAGCGCGGTGCCCGGTCGGAGATTGGCGACGGCACCGACGAGCGTCTCGTTCGGGCCGTGTCCCTCGAAATCGCCGCCACCATGGCGCTCGTCCCAGTGCCGGCGGCGCGTCTCA
The DNA here is from genome assembly GCA_964556585.1 of uncultured Anaerolineaceae bacterium. Taxonomy (GTDB): domain Bacteria; phylum Chloroflexota; class Limnocylindria; order Limnocylindrales; family CSP1-4; genus CTSoil-043. The sequence goes on along the minus strand of CAZKXK010000082.1, from coordinate 227 downwards.
TCTGTCATCGCCTGCGCTCCTGCGCCAAGGCTCCCACTCGAGCGCCCTCGATCACGCCTTGACCGATCACGGCGTCCGCACCGCCCTGGCGCATGCAGGAAGTGGCTTTGGGAGTTGAGCCCGGTCGTCCGCTCCTAGCGTCTTCGCTCGACGAGGACGGAGCAGTGCGCATGTTCAAGAACCTTGCGGGCGACACTCCCGTGGAGCAGCCGCGTCAACCCTGTCTG
>CAZKXK010000081.1:0-9003 GCA_964556585.1 uncultured Anaerolineaceae bacterium | reverse complement strand
AGCCACTGGTCACGCCCCGCCCCGGGCGATAGACTCGGTCGGGCCCGTGGCCTGCCGCGGCGGAGTGGGACGCGACCCGTCGAAGGAGATCTCGCATGCACGTCCTTGTCGCCTACGCCAGCCGGCACGGCGCCACGCAGGGGATCGCCGAGCGGATCGCCGAGGTCCTCCAGGCCGGCGGGGTGACCGCCGAGGCGCTGCCCGCGGCGTCGGTCAAGAGCGTCGCCGCGTACGACGCGTTCGTCGTCGGGAGCGCCGCCTACATGTTCCACTGGGAGAAGGCGGCGGTCGCGTTCGTCCGACGCAACCGGGCCGTCCTCGCCGCGAAGCCCGTCTGGCTGTTCAGCAGCGGCCCGCTGGGCTCCGAGGCGGTCGACGCGCAGGGCAGGGACCAGCGACTGGCCGCGATCCCCAAGGAGGCCGCCGAGATGCTCGAGGCGGTCGACGCCCGGGAGCACCGGGTCTTCTTCGGCGCCTACGAGCGGGATCGCAAGCCGATCGGGATCGCGGAGCGGCTCGTGTCGATCATGCCGGCCGCCAGGGAGGCGATGCCGGAGGGTGACTTCCGCGACTGGCCGGAGATCGAGGCATGGGCCGCCGGGATCGCCGCCGACCTGACGCAGGCGCCGGCCGGCTGAGCAGCGGTGCGCCAGCGCCCAGGCGGGGGAACCAACCTCCGCGGCGCAGCGTCGTCGGCGCACGGCGGTTCCCGCCGATTCGCGAACGGCCCGAGGAGACGATCCATGAACGCACAGCTCGGAATCCGGGCCCGGCGCCGCGTCGCGGGCTTCCTCCTGGTCTCGCTCCTCGTCATCCTGGCGGGATGCTCCGCGGCCGCGGCCACCCCGAGCCCGGCACAGCCGGGATCGAACACGCCGGGGACCGCTGACGGACTCGCGAGCGGATTGCCCGTCGGGGCGCCATCCCAGGCACTCGGCGTGGCGCCCGTCGGTGGCACGTCCTCCAGTAGCGCTGGGGTTGCGGCCGGCGGGGTCGCCTCGTCGGGCGCCGGCGTCTCGTCCGGCGGCGGGGTCGCCGGATCAGCCCCGGCAATCGCCTACCCCTACCCGGTCTACCCCGGGGCACCCGGCGTCGCACCGGACCACACGATCGTCGTCAGCGGGACCGGCCAGGCGACGGTCAAGGCCGATCTCTCCGACCAGGCGAGCGCCCAGCAGCAAGCGCTGCGGGCGGCCCTCGCGGACGCGAAGGCACAGGCCGACGCGGTCGCGAGCGCGGTCGGCGTGACGATCAGCGGCGTGCTCTCCGTCAGCGTCACGAGCGGAGGGACCTACGCGGTGCCGATGGCGGCCGGCAGCGGGACGACCTCGGGAGGCTCGGCTCCGGGCGCGACATCGGGCGGGCCGGCCGTCGTGGCCCCGGCCCCCGTGCCGCCGGAGCCCATCACCCAGCAGCTCGTCGTCAGCGTGACCGTGGCCTATCGGATCGGCTGAGCACGCACCCCGCGCTCGCCGCGCCATCGCGATCGCCTGGCGAGCGGGCCGCGGGTCCTCCTCCGGTCACTCACCCCGGCAGGCCGCGATCAGCCCTTCGGCCGCCACTCGTTCGCACGCTCGTTGCGGGCCGCGCGCGTGGCGGTCTCCTGGATCCGGCCGGCGCGCGTCGCCGGGCGGCGTGCGGCGGCGATCCATTCGAGGATGGCCCGGCGCGCGGAGCGCGAAAAGTCCGCGAAGTTGCTCGCAGCCGGTGGGTGCGCGTCGAGCGCCTCGGCCAGGTCGGGCGGGACCTCCAGCCGTTCCACCGCGTCGAGGTGGCCCCACATCCCGTTCTCCTTCGCCCGCTCGACGGCCGCGAGCCCGGCCGGCGCCATGAGCCCGGCCGCGGACAGGCGCTCCACGCGCGCCTTGTTCGACGCCGACCAGGCGCTGCGGGGCCTGCGCGGAGCGAAGTACAGCTTCGCCCGATCGGCGTCCACGCGGCCCGGCCGGCTGTCGACCCACCCGAAGCAGAGCGCCTCCTCGACGGCGGCCTCGTAGTCAAGAGCGGCGTGCCCGCGGCCCGGCCGCCACGTCACGAGCCACGCTCCCCCGGCCGTCGCGTGGTTCGCTTCCAGCCATGCCCGCCAGGTCTCACGTTCCTCGGCCTGGACGTGGGGCGCGTCGTCGAGCGCGCTCATCGGATCTCCCGGCATGTCCCCTGCCCGCTCGACCCGCCGGCAGGTGGTGGATGCCCGGCAACCCGCAGGACGCCGAGCGCGGCGGCGCTCACGAACGGGTTGCTGGTTCGGGCGCCGGCGGGTCCCCAGTCGGCCCACGTGCCGCGGCTCGCGACGCGCGCCGAGCGTGCCGCGGTCCGGTCCTCGCGCGGGAACCCGCCGTCCGGCAGCCGCTTCGACCGAAGCAGGTCCAGCGCGTCCGCGCATCGCGGGTCGCCCGCGTGGCCGGTCTCGGCCATGACCTGGAGCACGAACAGGACGTCGTAGAACTGGATGGGAAAGTGGATCCGATCCACGGCACCGGCCCAATCGGGCCGGATGAGGCTCCCGTCCGTGCGCCTCCACAGGAGCCGGCGGTCAAGCAGCAAGGCCGCCGCTCGCTCAGCCGCTGCGATGGCGTCCGGATGGCCGCGCTTCGTCCCGAAGGCCCAGAGCGCCCGCAGCGGGATCGCGGTCTCCTGGAAGGACGAGCATCGCGCCGCAGGCCGCCGGTCGCAGTTCCAGCCGCCGTCGGGCCACTGCCACGCGATCAACCGCTCCACCAGCCGGGTCGTGCGCTCGTCCTCCAGCCCCAGCCGGATCGCGGCCCAGATTGCGTTGCCCTCCTGGGAGGCGCAGCGCCGGACCCGATCCGGCTGGCCGATCACGACGACCGTCGCGGGCGGTTTCGCGTGTTGCGTCCCGAAGAGCCAGCCCAGCACCTGCTCGTGCAGCGGCACGAGCGCGGGGTCACCCGGCGGGTAGCCGAGGATCGCGAGCTGAACCAGCGTCCAGTGCGGGCCCTGCCACTTCGCGTAGGCGTGCAGCGGGATCGTCCCGTCCGGCGCCCGCCCGCACAGAAGTGCGCGAGCGCGAGGGGACGCCGGGATGGCGGCGCGCACGGCGCGCAGATCCGGTGCGTCCTCGGGACGACCCAGCCCCAGGGTGAGGGCGGCGAACGTCACGCCCGGGTCAAAGGAGCCCGCCAAGCGGCGCAGCAGCGCGTCTCCCGGGTCTCCGGCTTCGGCCGCCGCAGGGACCTGCCCGACGTCCACACCATCCATGAGCGTGACCCTAGGCCTCCCCGCGATCGGCCGCGTCCCGTTCCAGCCCGGCACCCAGGACGGCGATCCCCAGGCGGAAGGCCGTGTCGACGTCGCCTCCCAGCCGGAACGCCCCGGCCGACTCCATGCTCGTGAACCCGTACGCGAACGCAGTCAGCACGCGGGCGGCCGCGAGCGAGTTTCCCGGGCCGGCGATCGCGTCCGCCACCTTGAGGACCGGTCGCGCGGCTGCGGCATTTGCCTCCGGGGTAGGGTTGGCGTTCGGGACCGCCGGCGCGAACAGAAGCGCGGCCGCTCGCGGCGTCCGCAGCGCGAACGCGCGGTACGCGGTGGCGAGCGCCACGAGGCGGGCCGACGCGTCTCCACCCGAGCCCTCGACCGCAGCCTCGAGCGTCCGCCCGAGTTCGAGTGCCACGTCCGTCGTCACGGCCGCGAGGAGGTCGTTTCGGTCGCCAAAATGCTTGTAGAGCGAGGGCGCCCGAATCCCGACGCGGCTGGCGATGGCGGCCATGGAAACGGCGTCGATGCCGCCCTCCTCCAGGAGGTCGCGGGCTGCCCGGAGGATGGCCACCTGCGATGTCCGCGCGCGGGCCGGGCTCATCGTCCGGAGCGGCCAAGCCGGCCCAGGTGCGTATCCCCGAACGCCGTCGGGTACTTCAGGCCGTACCCCGCGGCACGGTCCATCCCGGTGTGCGCGACGAAAATCGCCCCGGCGAGCGCAAGCACGGGGAGCCCCAGCCACCACGCAACTCCCAGCACGGAAAGGCCGAGCGCCCAGTTGTGGGCCAGGTTGTAGGTCGCGGCGCCGACGCGGGATCCGGCCACGTAGCCGATCATCGAGACGTCGACCGCGAGCAGGAGCGGGACCAGCCACACGAGCTGACCGCCCAGGTGGAGGTACACCGCGGCTCCCGCCGCCAGGGCGGCCAGCCCCTCGGCGCGCAGCCAGGCGCGCGGCATGCCCTCAACCGCGGCGAGGGACCCGACCGTCCGTGATCCGACGTCCGGGCCGACGTCCGCCTTCCGCGCCTGCATCGCGATGTCCCCCACTGGCGATGTCCCCCACTGGACCGGCTGCCATCGCCGGCATCAAGGCTACGATACGTCGCCTATGTGGCTACTGTCAATAGCCTTTGCGCCGCCGCAGCGAGCGAACCGAGGGACGGCCTGGGCCGCCCGCGGGGGTTGCTGCGGACCGGCCACCCGGGGTGGATGATGACCGCGCCGTGCCGCCGGCACGGGGGCAGAAGTCGCGGTTCCAGCCGGGAGATCGAGCATGCAGGTCAGCTTCGAGCACCACCCCCATCCGCGGGTCGCGGCGCACGCAAAGATGAAGGCGCCCAAGACGACGGACGAGCACGTCGGCTTCAACGGCAAGGTCGCGCTCATCCTCACGACGACGGTCGGCACGATGTGGTGCGCCTATGCGTTCGGGGTCCTCGCGCTCGTGGCGCTGCCGCAGGCACTGGGCTGCGGGCTGCTTCCGCTCATCCAGTGGGTCAGCCAGACGTTCATCCAGCTGGTCATGCTCTCGGTGATCATGGTCGGCCAGAACATCCTGAGCCGGGCGTCCGACAAGCGGGCCGACATGACGTACGAGGACGCGTCGGCCACCTTCCACGAGGCGCAGCAGATCCAGGAGCACCTCAAGGCCCAGGACGACGCCCTCAACGTGCTGCTCGACAAGGTCGCCAAGCTCGAGGCGGCGCGCGGCGGAGCGTGACCGGTCCGACGATCGACCCGGCGAGGCTTCTCGCCGGCCTGGATCCTGCCCAGGTCGAGGCGGTCCGGATCACGCGGGGGCCGCTCGTCATCCACGCGGGCGCCGGGTCCGGGAAGACACGCGTCGTGAGCCACCGGGCCGCGTACGCGGTCGCGTCGGGCGACGTCGATCCTCGGCGCATCCTGGTCGTGACGTTCACGGACAAGGCCGCCGGCGAGATGGTCGCGCGCCTGGGGGCCCTGGGGCTGCCGGGGATCGCGGCGCGGACGTTTCACGCGGCGGCGCTGGCGCAGCTCCGGCATTTCTGGCCGCGGCACCACGACGGCGCGCCGGCGCCCGCCGTGCTCGATTCGAAGATCCCGATCATCGGCCGTCTTGCCCGGGGCCTGCCCGGCGGCTACCGCTTCACGGCCGCGAAGGACCTCGCCGACGAGATCGAGTGGGCGAAGAGCCGCAGGCTCCGGCCGGCAACCTACGCGGGCGGGGCCGGTGACCGGATGCCGCCGATCCCGGTCGAGCTGTTCGTCCGCCTGTGGGCCGACTACGAGCGGGAGAAGGATCGCGCGGGCCGGCTCGACTTCGACGACATGCTGACCCGGACCGTCGACCTCCTCGAATCCGACCCGGAGGCAGCCGGGACCGTTCGCGCCCGCTACGCGTGGTTCAGCGTCGACGAGTACCAGGACACCAACCCGCTCCAGCAGCGCCTGCTGGACCTCTGGCTGGGCGATCGCGACGACCTGTGCGTCGTGGGTGACGAGGACCAGACGATCTACACGTTCGCGGGCGCCACGTCCGCGTACCTGGCGGGTTTCGCGGGCCGCTTCCCGGGCGCCCGCTCGGTGACGCTCGACCGCAACTACCGCAGCAGCCCGCAGATCCTCGCGCTCGCCAACCGACTCCTGGCGGCCGAGGGGCGGCGCAAGCGGCTGGTGGCCACCCGGCCGGCCGGGCCGACGCCCGCGATCCGACGCTGCGCGGATGCCGACGCCGAGCTCGCGCTGGTCGTCACCACGATCGGCGGCCTCATCGGGGCCGGCACCCCGCCGGGCGAGATCGCGATCCTCGTCCGGTTGAACGCCCAGGTTCCGCCGCTCGAGGCAGCTCTCACGAAGGCCGGCATCCCCTTCCGGGTTCGCGGCGGACGCTTCTTCGAGCGGCCCGAGGTGCGTGACGCGCTGCGGCTCCTGCGACGGGTGCCGGCCAAGACGCACGGGATCGCCGTCGCCGACGCGTGGGAGGCCCGCCTGCGGGCAGACATGGGCTTCGACCCGGACGGTGACGCGGCCGGTGCCGAGGCGCGGGAGCGGACGGCGGCCCTGGTGCTGATCCTGGAGATCGCCCGGGAGGCGATCGCGAGCCACCCCGAGGCCGGGGGGGCGACCCCCGGAGTCGACGCCGCGGCCCTGCTCGCCGACTTCGGGCGACGGGCCGAGGCCGAGGCCGCGGGATCGGCCGACGGCGTGAACCTGCTCACGCTCCATCGCGCGAAGGGGCTGGAGTGGGAGGCGGTCCTGCTCCCGGAGCTGGAGGAAGGGACGCTGCCGGTTCGCCACGCGGACGGCGACGACGACGCGCTGGCGGAAGAGCGCCGGCTCCTCTACGTGGGGCTGACGCGCGCCCGCCGGCACCTCACCCTCTCGTGGGCGAGCCGACGGGCCGGGCCCGGCGGCCGCGAGGTGCAGCGCCGCCCCAGCCGGTTCCTTCGCGCGCTCGAAGGCGGCGCGTCGGCGGTCTCTCGGCCGGGGGCAGATGTGCCGCCGGGACCTCGTGGACTCCGTGCGTCCCGGGTGACCGTGCTGCCGGGCGCGCCGGTCTTCGCGACGCCGGCGGCGCGTCCCACCGATGAATCGCTGGCGGCGGAGCTGCGAGCCTGGCGCTCGGCCCGCTGCCGCGCCGACGGCGTGCCCGCCTACGTGATCGCCCCCGACACGCTCCTTGCTGCGCTCGTCGAGCAGCGGCCTGCCTCGATCGCCGCCCTGCGGCGGGTCAAGGGCATGGGCCCGGCTCGGCTCGATCGGCACGGCGACGAGCTGTTGGCGATCCTCGCCCGCCACTGAGCCGTGCGCCGGGAACGGCGCCAGGGCCGGCCGGGCCGGGCCGCCGGTTTGGATCCGGCGCTACCCGATCCCGCGCCGCTTCTCGAAGACGAGCTGGAGGTCCTGGGTGGCGCCGGTGGCGAACGCGGCCTCGCTCAGGGCGAGGTAGTACTCCCACATGCGCACGAAACGGTCGTCGAAGCCCATCGCCCGGACTGCGTCGAGCTGTCCCAGGAAGCGGGTTCGCCACGCTCGCAGCGTGCGCACGTACTGGGGTGCGATGTCCTCCACCCCGGTGATCAGCAGGTTCGTGTCACGCGTGGACCGCTCGATCACCGCCAGCGACGGGCACAGGCCGCCGGGGAAGATGTACTGCTGGATCCAGTTGGCGCCCCGGCGCTGGCTCTCGTAGGCCGCGTCCGGGAACGTGATCGACTGGAGGCTCATGCGGCCGCCGGGCGCGAGCGCCCGGTCGCAGACGGCGAAGAACGTGGCGAAGTACTCCGCGCCCACCGCCTCGAGCATCTCGATCGAGACGATCGCGTCGTACGTTCCGCTGATCTCGCGGTAGTCCCTGAGCTGGACGTCGACCAGGCCCTCCAGGCCCGCCGCCCGGACGCGCTCGCGGGCCAGCTCCCACTGGGCCCGCGAGATCGTGATCGACGTCACCCGGCAGCCCAGCTCGCCCGCCGCGTACAGCGCGAACCCGCCCCACCCGGTTCCGATCTCCAGCACGTGCCGGCCGCGGGCGAGACCGGCGCGCTCGGCGATGATCCGGTACTTGTTCCGCTGGGCGTCGGCCAGGGACTGGTCGGGACTGGCGAAGACGGCGCTCGAGTAGGTCAGCGTCTCGTCGAGGAAGAGGCGGTAGAAGTCGTTGCCCAGGTCGTAGTGGGCCGCGATGTTGCGCCGGCTCCCGGTCCGCGTGTTGCGCCGGGCCCGATGGGCAAGGGTCCGGACGAGCTGGCGCGGCACGCGCCACCAGCCGGCCGACAGGGCGAGCGACGCGCGGTTCAGCGACGCCAGCTCGATCAGGGCGACGAGATCCGGGCTGGACCACAGCCCGTCCATGTAGGCTTCCCCCGCACCGGTCTCGCCGTTGACGAGGATGCGCTGCAAGGCAGCCATGTCGTGGACGCGGATCTCGGCGCGCCGGGCGGACGCGCGGTCGCCGAACACGTGGCGCGAACCATCGGGGAGCTCGACGGCCAGGTAGCCGGTTCGAATGCGCCGCGCGGCGGCGAGGCCGACACGCCGGGCAACCGCGACCGAAAAGGGCTGTCGCGCGGCGGACACCCGCCGGTCGGCCGAGCGCTCGCTCACCCGGCCGCCCTTCCGTGGAGGCGGGCGGCATCGCCATGGCGGTGGAACCGGGCACCCTTGCGCCACAGGCGCCAGGCGTGCAGGTAGATGGCGGCGATCGTCTTCTGGGTGACGAACGGGTGACGGAGCAGCATCCGGGCGACGGCCCGGTCGGTCAGGCGCACGCGGCGCAGGACGAGGCTGGTGTGGAGCTGCGTCTCCCCGCCGTGCCCCTCGTCGATCGCGATGCGCAGGCCGGCGGCATCCTCCCGGACGCGCACGACGTACTCCCCTTCCATCTCGATGAACGGCGAGACGTAGAAGTCCTTCTCCATCGACGCAACGTGCGAAGCTCCCCGGCGCTCCGGCTGGAGCGTGTAGAGGTGACGTTCCCCGTGGGTATTGTGGACCTCGACGACGACGAACCGGAGCTCGCCGTCCTGGTCTCGGCACAGGAAGAAGCTGGCCGGGTTGAAGACGTAGCCGAAGACCCGCAGGTTGGTGACGAGCGTGACGCTCCAGCCGGTCGGGTCCACGCCCTGGTCGCGGAGATGCTGCCTGATGGAGGCGGCCAGGTCGTGAGCGGGGGGATCGAGATGATCGCCATCCCGGAAGCTCAGGATGTTCGGCCGGTTGCGACTCACCAGCCGGATCCGGCCGGCCACCGCGTCGAGCTCGGCAAGATCCAGGGCGAAGTAGAACACCGAGAAGTCGAGCCGG
>CAZKXK010000080.1:0-9100 GCA_964556585.1 uncultured Anaerolineaceae bacterium | reverse complement strand
AGCCGCCCGCGGTCGAGCGCGAGGTGGAGGAGCGGCTGGGGGCGTTCGTGCGCTACGTCATGGAGCGCGACACGCGGTCGCGGCGGTTCCTCGAGGAGGTCCGCTCCGGGTACGGGGCGAGCGCCGTTCCGCCGGAGCCGCGCCCCCTCCGGGCCGACGGTGCGCCGGCGGCGACGCCCGGGGGCGGCTTCCGATGACCGAGCCGACCGCGCGCCCCGACGCCCGAGATGCCGAGATGGGCCGGACCATGGCGAGCATGCACGCCGACGGCCCCGTGGAGATCCGTATCCGCCCGAACCGCATCCGCGCCTGGTAGCGCCGGCCCGGTTGCCCGCGCGGCGATCGGGCGGCGGCGGGCGTCCGGGCGTCTGGTACCATCCCCGGGACCGTCCTCCCGCCCGCGCCTGCCACGCGTGGGCCCCTCGTGGAGCCAGATCCCGTGACCGATCTCCAGCCCGATCCCAACGCCGTCGCACCGTCCGTCCAGGACCTCGAGACGATCGTGAGCCTGTCCAAGCGCCGCGGCTTCGTCTTCCCGTCGTCGGAGATCTATGGCGGCATCAACGCTGTCTGGGACTACGGGCCGCTCGGCGTCGAGCTGAAGAACAACGTCAAGCGCGCCTGGTGGCGGGCGATGGTCCAGGAGCGCGACGAGATCGTCGGGCTCGACTCGGGGATCCTGATGCATCCCCAGATCTGGGTCACCTCCGGCCACGTCGCGGAGTTCAACGATCCGATGGTCGAGTGCGCGACCTGCAAGCGCCGGTACCGCGTGGACGAGTTCGCGGGGGCGGAGGACCTCGGGCCGAAGGAGCTGCTGGACCCGGCGACCGTCGCCCGCCTCGGTCTCGTCTGCCCGAACGACGGCGGTCCCCTCGGTGCGCCGCGGCGCTTCAACCTGATGCTGAAGACCTTCCTCGGCCCGGTCGAGGACGAGGCCGCGGTGGTCTACCTGCGCCCGGAGACGGCCCAGGGGATCTACGTCAACTACCGGAACGTCCGCGACACGGCGCGCAAGAAGGTCCCGTTCGGGATCGCCCAGATCGGCAAGGCCTTCCGCAACGAGATCAGCCCCGGCAACTTCGTCTTCCGGATGCGCGAGTTCGAGCAGATGGAGATGCAGTATTTCGTCCGGCCGGAGACGGCCGCCGACACGTTCGAGGGCTGGCTGCCGCACCGCAAGGCCTGGTACGAAGCCTACGGCGTAGCGCCCGAGCGGCTGCGCTTCCGGGAGCACCGCCCTGATGAGCTGGCCCACTACGCCAAGAAGGCCGTCGACGTGGAGTACCGCTTCCCGTTCGGCTGGAAGGAGCTCGAGGGCATCCACAACCGGGGCGACTGGGACCTGGGCCGCCACCAGAAGGAATCGGGCGAAAACCTGGAGTACTTCGACCAGGCGACCGGCGAGCACTTCGTCCCCTGGATCGTCGAGACGTCGGCGGGCGCCGATCGCGCCGCCTTCACGTTCCTGATCGACGCCTACCGGGAGGAGGAGGTCCGGGGCGAGAAGCGGGTCGTGCTGGGGTTTCACCCGGACCTCGCGCCCTACAAGGTGGCCGTGCTCCCGCTCCTCAAGAAACGGCCCGAGATCGTGGAGCTCTGCCACCGGATCAAGGACGACCTCAAGCGGCACACGATGGCCGTCTACGACGACACGGCCGCGATCGGCAAGCTCTACCGGCGCCAGGACGAGATCGGCACGCCGTGGTGCGTCACCGTGGACGTCGACTCGCTCGACGACGGCAACGTGACGGTCCGCGACCGCGATGCGATGACGCAGGAGCGGATCTCCGCCGACCAGGTCACCCGGTACATCACCGACCGGCTGGACGCGGCGCGACCGCACGGTCTGTAGCCGGAGCGGGGTGGCCCGGCGCCCGCAGCCGCCGCGGCACGGACACAGCGCCCGCGAAGGCTCGTGCAGCGGGCCGAACCCGCCCTCGACCCGGGCGCGTGGTACTCAGTGCGCGGCGGCCCGTGCGGCGGGCATCGGTGACTGGACCGTCGGCTCCGCCTCGACCCGGGGCGGGTACTCCCCGCGCAGCCAGGCGTCGACCGACGCGGAGGCCCGCTTGCCGTCGCCCATGGCCAGGATCACGGTGGCCGCCCCGCGCACGATGTCGCCGCCGGCGAAGACTCCCGGCAGCGACGACATGCCGTGCTCGTCGGTGACGATGTAGCCGTCCTTGTTCAGCGCGAGGTCCGGCTCCGACGCGGTGAGGAGCGGGTTCGAGCGCGTGCCGATCGCCACCACGACCATCTCGCAGTCGATCACGAACTCGGAGCCCGCGATCGGGGTGGGTCGCCGGCGGCCGGATGCGTCCGGTTCGCCCAGCTCCATGCGGATGCACCGGATCCCGGTGACCCAGCGGTTCTCATCGCCGAGCACCTCCAGCGGCGCCACCTGCAGCTCGAACCGGATGCCTTCCTGCTCGGCGTGGTGAACCTCTTCCGCTCGGGCGGGGAGCTCGGCCATGCCGCGCCGGTAGACGATCGTCGCCTCGTCGGCTCCCAGGCGCTTCGCGGTCCGGACCGAGTCCATCGCGACGTTACCGCCACCCACGACCACGACCCGGTGGCCCCGCAGGACCGGCGTGTCGGACTCGGGGTTCCAGGCGCCCATCAGGTTGACGCGCGTGAGGTACTCGTTGGCCGAGTAGACGCCCTTGAGGTTCTCACCCGGCACGTTCATGAAGACCGGCAGGCCGGCACCCACGGCCAGGAAGACGGCGTCGAACCGGTCGCGCAGCTCGCGCAGGGTGTAGGTGCGGCCGATGATCGCGTTCGTCTCGATCTTGACGCCGGTCGCCACAAGGCGGTCCACCTCCTGATGGACGATGTCCTTCGGAAGCCGGAACTCGGGGATCCCGTAGATGAGCACGCCGCCGGCCGCGTGGAATGCCTCGAAGACCGTGACGTCGTGGCCCTGCTTGACCAGCTCGCCCGCGGCGGTCAGCCCGGCCGGGCCCGAGCCGACGATGGCCACCGATCGACCCGAGGTGGTCGGCGCGTCCGGCTTCGACCGGTCCGGGTGGGTCATCGCCCAGTCGGCCACGAATCGCTCCAGGGACCCGATCGCGACCGAGGCGCCCTTCTTGGCCCGGACGCAGCGGCCCTCGCACTGGATCTCCTGCGGACAGACCCGTCCCGTGACGCAGGGGAGGGCGTTGTCGTCGAGAAGCGACGCGGCAGCGCCATCCATGTCACCGACGCGGAGCCGCTCGATGAACAGCGGGATGTTGACCCGCACGGGGCATCCTTCGATGCACACCGGGTTCTTGCACTGGAGGCAGCGCTCCGCCTCCAGCATCGCCAGCTGCTGCGAGTAGCCCAGGTTCACCTCGCGGAAGTTGGCCGCCCGCAGGAGCGCGTCCTGTTCCGGCATGTGGGTTCGATCGATCGTCATCCGCTCCTTCGGCAGGAGCGGATGATCGAAGGCCGGCGTGAATGCCGGGTCGCCGTGGGACGCGCCCGGGTCCTCGGTAGGGGGGCCCGGGATTGGCTCGTTGGTCATCAGGCCGGCTTCCCTGCGGCCGCGACCGCCTCCTGTGCTTCCGACGTGCTCGCCAGGCCCGGGATCAGGCACCGTCCGCCGGCCTCCTGGGTGGCGCCCGCCTCCCCGCCGGCGTTGCGGCGGTGCGCGATCTCGAGGGCACGCGCCTCGAAATCCCGATAGGTGCCCAGCCGATCGGCGAGCTCGCGGAAGTCGACCTGGTGCGCGTCGAACTCGGGCCCGTCCACGCATGCGTAGACAGTCTTGCCGCCGACCGCGACGCGGCAGCCGCCGCACATCCCCGTCCCGTCCAGCATGATCGCGTTGAGCGAGGCGAAGGTCGGGACGCCGTACGGGCGGGTCAGCTCGGCGACCGCCCGCATCATCGGGACCGGTCCGACCGCGTACACGGCGTCCACGCCGCCCGCCTCGATCACCTCGCGGAGCGCGTCCGTGACGAAGCCGTGCCTCCCGTAGCTCCCGTCGTCGGTGCAGGTGATCACCTCGCCGGCACGCCGCAGCTCGTCTTCGTAGATCACCCACTCCTTCGAGCGGCCGCCGATCACGCTGATCACCTCGACCCCGCGGGCGGCGAGCCCGAGCGCGATCGGGTGGACCACGGCCGTGCCGACGCCACCGCCGACGCAGACCGCCCGGCCATGGTCGAGCAGCTCCGTGGCTCGCCCGAGCGGGCCCGCGACATCCGCGATCGCGTCGCCGACCTGGAGGGCGACCAGGTCCTCGGTGCTCTTGCCCACGGCCTGGATGACGAGCGTGATCGTGCCGCGCTGGGGATCGGCATCCGCGATCGTGAGCGGGATCCGCTCCGCACCGGGTGCGCGATGGACGATCACGAACTGGCCGGGCTGGCGGATCTCGGCGATGCGGGGCGCCTCGATGACCAGGCGCGTCACGTTCGGAGAAAGCTGGGCCCTGTCGACGACGGCGTGCATGGGAACTCCAGGTCGGGTGAGCATGTTCTCCGTCATCATGCGCGTATTACAAGAATCGATCCATGCGCAACAGTGCATGGATCGAGGGCCGAATGTCACACCGGCAGCGGGACCAGGCGGCCGAGCGTGCGGGCGGCTCCCGGTGCGCCGGCGCCCCGCGCGGGCGCCGCGAAGGTCAGATGGCCAGGGCCACCCCGGAAGCGACGATCGCCTCGGTCGGGCAGATCTCCACCCCCACGCAACCCCCGGTCGTGACACAGTCGCCGCAGATCTCGGCATCAACGACGTAGACGTCGCCCGCCTTCGAGATGGCCCCGCAGGGGCACTCGGGCTCGCAGTTCCCACACCCGATGCAGTCTTCCGTGATCGTGCTGGCCATGTGCGCGCTCCTGGTGGTTGGCGGGCCCGGAGCCCGGGCCCTGCCTAGACGGCGGCTGCGGCCGTGCCGCCGGCCGCATCGCCCGGGACGGGGGGACTGCCGTCCGGGGGCTGCTGGTGCCATTCCTGGTGCCCGGGACGCGGAGCGCCCGGGGCGGCACCGGTGTGGAGGTGAACGTGGGGTGCATCCTCCGACATCCGGAGGCTGTCCTTGTTGCAGAGGTCGATGCAGACACCGCAGGCGATGCAGCGAAGTTGCTCGATGGCGAAGAAGCGATCCTCGCGCGAGCACGTGAGCGCGACCGTGGGGCAGCGCCGCGCGCACAGTCCGCAGAAGACGCACGTGTCGAGATCGAACTCGAGGGTGCCGCGGGTGCCGGCGAAGTGCGGGCGAACCTCGCTTGGATAGCGGCGTGTCGCCGGGCGCGACAGGAGGTTGCGCAGCGAGCGCCTCATCATCGGAAGGTTGAACGGGTTCGCCATCTCAGCGCTCCGTGCAGCTGATGCAGGGATCGATGGTCATGATGATGTTGGGGACGTCCGCGAGATCGCAACCCTTGACGAGCTTGATCATGGCGGGGATGTTCGCGAACGTCGGCGTGCGCGCCCGGAAGCGCTCCAGGTACTTCGTGCCGTTTGCCTTGATGTAGTAGACGACCTCGCCGCGGGGCTGCTCCAGGCGCTCGAAGACTTCGCCGGTCGGGAGGCCGCGCACCTTGACCTCGATCGGCGCGCCTTCCGCCTTCGGCATCCGGTCGACCGCCTGGCGGATCAGGTCGATCGACTGCGAGATCTCGCGCACGCGGACGACAACCCGGGCGAGGCAGTCGCCGGCGGTCTCGAGCACGGGCTCGAAATCCAGGTGGTCGTACAGGTGCGTGCCCGTCAGCCGGGTGTCCATCCGGATGCCGGACGCGCGCGCCATCGGTCCGACCGCGTCCACGGCGTGCGCGTCTTCCCGGCTCAGGATCCCCACGCCGGACAGGCGATGACGGATGGACGGGTCGGTCTCGAAGATGCGGGACGTCTCGGCGAAGCTGGCCCCCAGCCCCTGGAGCTTCTCGACGATCGCGGCGAGCTCGCTATCCGAGATGTCGCGACGGACGCCGCCGATCCGGTTGACCGAGAAGATGATCCGGCCGCCGGTCGTCTTCTCGAAGATGTCCAGGACTTCTTCGCGCGTCCGCCAGCAGTGCATGAAGAGGTTCTCGAAGCCGAAGGCGTCGGCGCCCAGGCCAAGCCAGAGGAGGTGGCTGTGGATGCGCGACATCTCGGCCCAGATCAGGCGCAGCCAGCGCGCGCGTTCCGGCACTTCGACGGCCATGATCTCTTCCATGGCCACGGCGTAGCCCATGCCGTGCATGAAGCTGCAGATGCCGCAGATGCGCTCGACGACGTACCCGAATTCGGTGTACTCGACGCGCTCGACGAGCGCCTCCAGGCCGCGGTGGATGTAGCCGATCGTCGGGATCGCATCCACCACCTTCTCGTCCTCGAGGACGAGGTCCAGCACGATCGGCTCGGGCAGAACCGGGTGCTGCGGCCCCATCGGGACCACGGTCCGCTTCATGCCTTCTTGGCCCCCACTTCGTGCTTTGGGGCCGTATCGCCCCTTCCGAGAGCGTCCAGGCGGGCCCGGATCGCGCTCGGCGCGAAGGGCACGATCGTCGAGGTCTTGTAGAGCTGGCCCTTCAGGTCCAGCGCGATCCCGGTCACGTTGACGCCGAAGAGCTCCCGCATCTCGTTCTCGTACAGGAATGCGGCGCCGAAGTACGCCGAGATGCTGGGGACCTCCTCGCCGGGCAGGACCTGCTCGCGAAGGTGCTCGAGCCGCTGGTCCCGGGCGAACGACCAGCTGATGTCGAAGGCACCGCCCTCCATCCCTTCGACGGGCAGAATCGAGGTCGTGTTGATGATCGCGAGCCGCCAGCCGTCCGCCTGGTACTCGCCGACCCGGGCGAGGAAGGCCTTCGTGTCCATCAGGCGCTCCGCTTCCGCTTCTGCTCGAGCGCCGCGATGCCGGATACCACGCCGTCGATGATGCTCTCGGGCCGGGCCGCGCAGCCGGGAACGTAGACGTCCACGGGCACCACGTGGTCGATCCCGCCCTGGATGTTGTAGGCGCGGGCGAAGATGCCGCCGGAACAGGCGCAGGCTCCCACGGCGACGACGACCTTCGGGTCGGGCATCTGCCGGTAGAGGTTCTGGATGATCTCGATGTTCCGCTCGTTCACGCTGCCGGTGACGAGCAGGATGTCGGCGTGCTTGGGATTGCCGGTGTTCACGACGCCGAAGCGCTCGACGTCGTAGAGCGGGGTCAGGCAGGCCAGGACCTCGATGTCGCAGCCGTTGCAGCTGGAGCCGTCGTAGTGGAGGATCCAGGGCGAGCGCTTGAACAGGGACATCGGCATCACCTGCCCAGGAGGAAGAGCGCGAGGACGTTGCCACCCGTGAACAGCAGGGTCACGGCCCAGGTCGAGCGCAGGACCAGCTGCCACTTTGCCCGCGAGGTGGAGTTGTCCACCAGGACCTCCAGGCCGTAGGCGACCGCGAAGGCGAGCAGCCCGAGCGGCACGCTCCAGTTGAAGAAGAGCACGACGAACGCGCACAGCAGCGCGGACTCGTACCAGTGGGCGATCTCGACGTAGGCGAGCAGCCGGCCCGACATGTCCGAGGTCAGCCCGTTGACCAGCTCCTGGTGGGGATGGTGGGAGGTCGAGATGTCGAACGGCGACTTGCGGAGCTTGATCGTGGCCACGAAGAGGAATGCCAGGAGCACGCCCGGCAGCTCGAGCGCGACCATCACCGGCGAGGCGAGGACGCCCGCGAACGTGCTCGCGCTCGTCACCTTGCAGATGGCGGCCAGCATGAGGATGAAGAACGGCTCGGAGGCGAGCAGGACCACCAGCTCGCGCTCCGCCCCGGCGAAGCTGTACGGCGAATTGACCGAGCCGGCGGCCAGGACGAGGCAGAGGGCCGCGAGGGCGAACACGAAGGCGATGAAGATCAGGTCGGTGCCCCCGAGGGCCAGCGCCCCAGCCGCCGCCATGAATCCGACATGGCCAAGGAGCAGCGGCTCGACGACCGGGTTGATCCGGCGGGCCTCCTTCTCGAACAGCTTTCCCACGTCGTAGAACGGCTGCAGCAGGGGTGGCCCGACGCGGCCCTGCATGCGGGCGCTCACGATCCGGTCGACCCCTGCCAGGAGGCCCCCGAAGAGCGGGGCCGCGACGACGAAGAGGATGCCGTAGGCGAGCGGGTTCATGCGCGCACAACCATCCCGACGACGACCATCGCGGTGAGGATCACGCCACACACGGCCGTCCCGGACCGGAACACCAGGGACCCATCGATCACGCCTTCGAGGTAGTAGTTCCGGAGGGTCACGGTCCGGGTCCCACCCAGCGCCGCGCCCATCAGGTGGCCGGCGTTCGCCGTGCGCCCGCTCGTGTAGAAGTCGGCGAGGTCGTAGTTCGAGCGGACCGATGCCCAGAGTGCGAGCGCGGGGAGGAAGAGTACGGCGACCAGCATCACGATGATCATGGCGGGATTGAGATTGAGGAAGACGCGCGGCGTCGCCGAGAACGCCGCCAGCGCATAGGGCCCGACCACGTGATCGGAGATCCACCCAATCCCGGCGGTGATCCCGATGACGCCGACCGCGAGGGCGATCTCGGAGAACCATTCGTAGCGGGTGACGCGGTCCTCGACGGAGCGCTCGTACGGCTCGATGCTGCGCATCGAGAGGATCTTGATGAGGAGCTTGCCCCAGTAAAAGATGGTCAGCGAGCTGCCGAAGGCCATGATGATCAGGAAAGTCGCGCCCTCGAAGCCGGGGACCTCGAGGAAGGCGCGGATCGCGGTCCACTTCGCCACGACGATGCCGAACGGCGCGATGAACATGCCCGCGATGCCGGTAAGGGCCAGCGCGCTCACCCGCGGCATCCGGCTCAGGAGCGTGTCGAAGTTCTCCATGTCCTTGGTGTAGAGCCGGTTCTCCAGCGTTCCGACCACGAGGAACAGGAGAGCCTTGGCGACCGCGTGGAAGATCACGATCATCACGCCCACCCAGACCAGCTCCGGTGTGCCGATCCCGGCGCAGCCGACGATCAGGCCGAGGCTCCCGATCGTGGAGTAGGCGAGCACTCGCTTCGTGTTCCGCTCGGTCACCGCGACCATCGAGGCGAACAGGAACGTCAGGAGGCCGATGAACGCGACGAGCATGCCCACGGCCGACCCCGCCATCGCTGGTGAAAGGCGCAGCAGAAGGAAGACA
>CAZKXK010000079.1:0-9165 GCA_964556585.1 uncultured Anaerolineaceae bacterium | reverse complement strand
GAGTAGCTATGGCGGAACGTGCCAGGCAGCTCCGTGGCTGGCGCCGCGTCCCGCGCCGCCGCGACCCGCGCGGCAGCGGTCGGGTTCTTCTCGGTGGTCATGGGCTGATCTCCTGGTCGCCGGGGCAGACCCCGCGATGATACTCCCCACGGGTATCGGCAGGCGGCCAGCCGGCGCCACCGTCCGCCGCAGCCGCTGATCGGGACTCCGTAATACTCCTGCGTCCATGAGCGGGCCTCATGGCGATCAGGCGCAGTAATGGATTCCGGGGCGCCCGAGCGCGCGATTGCCGGCGAAACGGCGTCTCGCCGGCGGGATGAGCGTGGCCTGCTTTGATTCGATGAGCAGAGCTAGTGGCGCTGATCAGTTGGCACGGATCGGATCACGGACCAACGAGGCCGCTGTCGGCGGAACCTCGAGCGGACCCGCTAGACTTCCCTGGATGGATCTCGACGCGGATCTCGACCGCCGGCCCGTCCCGGCCTTTGCCCACGCGAGCGAGGCGGAGCTGGCCCGGATCCTCGACTTCTATGCCGTCGCCTGGGAGTACGAGCCCCGGACGTTCCCGATCCTGTTCGACCGCTCCGGTGCCGTGCGCGAAAGCTTCAGCCCCGACTTCTACCTCCCGGAGTGGGATCTCTACCTGGAGCTCACGACGCTCAAGCAGCGACTGGTCCGCAAGAAGAACCGCAAGCTGCGCCGTCTCCGCGAGCTCTATCCGGGTCTTCGGATCAAGCTGCTCTACGCCCGCGACTTCCGGGCCCTGCTCTTCAAATACGGGAAGCTCGCCCTTGCCGACGCGCTCACGGGCGCCGACGGCCAGACGACGCCACCCCGGGCACGCCCACCGGGCTCCACCATCCGAACGTGGCCGGCCCAGGCGAACGAGGCGCCGCCACCGGCAGGTCCCGGGCCCGCCGGCGACGCCGCAGCCGCCGGGTCCGCTGCGCATGACCCGTCGCGGCGTCCCGACCACGGACGCCGGCGCGCGCGCCGGTCGCGCGCCGAAGCCCGCGCCCGCGCCGAGGCTCGCCTGTTGATGGCCCGCGGATCCCGGGCGCCGGAGGTCACCGCATGACACGCCAGCCGGACCTCATCGCGGACGTGTCGGAGATCCTGCTGACCGAGGAGGAGATCCAGGCCACGGTCCGTGACCTGGGGCGCCGGATCAGCGATGACTACGCCGGTCGCGCGCTGACGCTCGTGAGCGTCCTGAAGGGCTCGCTGCCGTTCATGGCCGACCTGATGCGCTCGATCACGATCCCGGTCCAGATCGACCTGATGGAGGTCTCGTCCTACGGCGGCACGGCGACCGAGTCGTCGGGCCTCGTCCGCATCCTCAAGGATCTGTCGTCGAGCATCGACGGGCGCCACGTCCTGATCGTCGAGGACATCATCGACACGGGCCTCACCCTGAACTACCTCGTGCGCTATCTCCGCGGCAAGAACCCGGCGTCGCTCCGGATCTGCGCGCTCCTGGACAAGCCCGCCCGGCGCCTGGTGGAGATCCCGATCGACTACCGGGGCTTCCTGATCCCCGACCAGTTCGTGGTGGGCTACGGCCTCGACTACGGCGAGACGTACCGCAATCTGCGCTTCGTGGGCGTGCTGCGCCCCGAGGTGTACACCGACCCGGACTGATGTCGCTTCACCGACGACCCCTCGGGCGCGGACGCTGGATCGCGGCGCTGGCGGCGATCCTGATCGCCGTTGGATGCGTGCTTCCCTGGTTCCGGGCCGGCGGCGCCGAGGGTCTTCCCGCCCTCGAGGGAAACGGGTTCTACGGCCCGGGGATCCTGGCCTTCCTCGCCGCGCTCGCGACGCTCGCCCTGGTCGCGCTGCCCTATGCGCTCGGCGATCGGCCGACGGCCGTCGACCGCTGGTGGGTGTACGGCCTCCTGGCGGGGGTCGGCGCGCTCGGCCTGCTCCTGCGCGCGCTCACGATCGCCGTGGACTCGGGCGGATTCGCGACGATGCTGCCGGACCGCGCGCCCGGCATCTGGCTGGCCGCGGCCGGCATCGTGGGGCTCGCGTTCGCGACCGCCGAGCTGTACGGGGCCCGGCCGGAGTAGCGGCTCTGTCCCGGAGTCACGGCCGGGCCAGGCTCAGCCGCCCAGGTACGCCTTCTGGACCTCGGGGTTCTTTCGCAGGTTCGCTGCCGTGTCCCCCAGGACGATCCGGCCGGTCTGCAGGATGTAGCCGCGGTGCGCCACGCCCAGCGCCATCAGCGCGTTCTGCTCCACGACCAGGACGGTCGTCCCCTGCGCGTGGATGTCGCGGATGACGTCGAAGATCTGCTCGACCAGGATCGGCGACAGTCCCATGGACGGCTCGTCGAGGAGCAGGAGCTTGGGGCGCGTCATCAGGGCGCGCCCGATCGCGAGCATCTGCTGCTCGCCGCCGGAGAGCGTCCCGCCGGCCTGGCTGCTTCGCTCGCGGAGCCGCGGGAACAGCGCGAAGACGCGATCGAAGTCCGTCTCGAGCTCGGCCTTGTTGTGGCGGGTGTAGGCGCCCATCTGGAGGTTCTCCAGCACGGTCATCCGGCCGAAGATGCGGCGCCCTTCCGGGGCGTGGCCGACGCCGCGCGTCACCAGCCGGTGGGCCGGGACGTGGGTGATGTCGGTGCCGTCGAACGTGATCGTGCCGGTTCGCGGGTGCATCAGGCCGCTGATGGTCCGCAGCGTCGTCGTCTTCCCGGCGCCGTTGGCGCCCAGCAGGGTGACGATCTCGCCGGGGAAGACCTCCAGCGTGATCCCCTGGAGCGCGTGGATGTGGCCGTAGTAGGAGTGGATGTCGTGCGCTCGGAGGAGCGGCACGCTGCCCGGGTTGTCGACGGGAGCCGGTGCGCCGGCGGTGACGGTCACGCGGTCGCCCCCTTGCCCAGGTACGCTTCGATCACGCGCGGGTCGCGGCGGACCTCCGCCGGCGTCCCCTCGGCGATCTTCTCGCCGTGGTCCAGCACCGTCACCCGGTCGCTGACGCCCATCACCACCTGCATGTCGTGCTCGATCAGCAGGATGGTCAGGCCCAGCTCGGTCCGGATGCGCCCGAAGAGCGCCGTCATCTCGGCCGTCTCGGAGGGGTTCATGCCGGCCGTCGGCTCGTCCAGCAGGAGGAGCATCGGCTGGCTGGCGAGCGCGCGCGCGACCTCCAGCCGGCGCTGGTTCCCGTAGGCCAGGTTGCGGGCCGTCTCGTCCTCCAGACCCTTGAGGCCGACGAAGGCGAGCCAGCGGCGCGCCTGCACGGCCGCCTCCTTCTCCTCGCGGCGGTGGCGGGGCAGCCGTAGCGCGGCGTCGAGCGGGTTGGCGCGGAGCCTGGAGTGCATCCCGACCATCACGTTCTCGGCCGCCGTCATCGTCTTGAACAGGCGGATGTTCTGGAACGTCCGGCCCAGGCCGGCGACCACCATGTCGTTCGGCCGGGCGCTCTTGAAGATCCCCAGCCGGTGGAGCATCCGCTCGTAGATGGGCGGCCGGATGATCGCCAGCAGGAACATCGTGATCAGGAGGCCCAGCGCGACCAGCAGGGTCAGCGCGAGCACCGCGTCGGAGGCCGTCGCGGTCGTAAGGAGGAGGCCCAGGATCGCCACGATGACGGTCGGGAAGACCCACGTGAGCGGCTCGGCCCAGGCGCGGCGGCCCCGGGCGATCATCTCGCGGCCCCCGAACGTCACGCCGCCGTCGGTCGGCTCGTAGAGGCCGGCAACCACGTTGAAGAAGGTCGTCTTGCCCGCGCCGTTGGGCCCGATCAGGCTGACGATGGAGCCCTTCGGAATGTCGAAGTCCACCGTGTTGACGGCAACGAGGCCGCCGAACTTCTTCGTCACGCCCGTGGCGACCAGGATCGGGGCAGGCGCTTCGGCGCTCATGCCTGGACCAGCTCTTCGTTGGACTCGACCGCTTCGTCCGGCGTCTCGTGCAGCTCGGATCTCCGGCGGCGGCTGGGGAAGAGGCCCTCCGGCCGCAGGAGCATCATCGCGACCAGCGCCAGGCCGTACAGCAGGTACTGGAAGTTGACGAAATCGATCGAACCGAGGTTCACGCTGACGGGCCCGAGGGCGAACGTCGGAACGTTCAGCGATTGCACGAATGCGCCGAGCTGCTTGAGGCCCTGGCTCTGGATCTCGTAGATCACGAACGCGCCCGCGGCGACACCCCAGATGTTGCCCATGCCGCCGAGCACCACCATCGCGAGGGCGGTGAACGAGACGGTGAACCCGAACTGGTCCGGGCTGACGATGGAGAGCTTCGACGCGTAGAAGACGCCGGCCAGGCCGGACGTCGAGGCGCCGATCGAGAACGCCAGGAGCTTGGTCGTGATGGTGTTGATGCCCATGCTGGCCGCGGCCAGCTCGTCCTCGCGGATGGCGACCCAGGCCCGGCCGATGCGCGAATCCTGGAGCCGGTACAGGAAGATGAACGCGACCGCGATGATCGCCACGACGGTCAGGAAGTACGGCCACGGGTTCGTGAACCCGTAGCCGCTGATCCCGAAGAGCCCGTAGAGGCTGGGCTGGGACAGGCCCACGATCCCGTTCGTGCCGTTCGTGTACTTGTCCGAGTTGAGGAAGACGACCGGCACGATCTCGCCGAAGCCCAGCGTCACGATCGCCAGGTAGTCGCCCCGGAGGCGCAGCGTCGGGGCGCCCAGCAGGACGCCGAACATCGAGGCGACGATGGCGCCGACCAGGAGCATGGGCCAGAACGGGATGTCCAGGCCGCTGAACGGCGAGGCGCCGTACGCGTAGGTGTAGGCGCCGATCGCGAAGAACGCGGCGTAGCCCAGGTCGAGCAGCCCGGCGAAGCCGACAACCACGTTCAGGCCGATCGCCAGGAGGACGAAGACCCCCGCGTCGGCGAAGCCTCCGACGAAGTCCCGCTGTGTTCCGAACCCGTTGAAGGGCGGCAGCAGGATGATCTGTGGCAGGAGGGCCGCCACGACGGCGAGGCCCAGCACGATCGACAGCGACTGGTGGCGGCCGAAGTACTCGCCCAGCCGCCCGAGCGCCACGCGCCACGACGGCCCGACCTGCCGGCTGCCTCGCCCCGAGCCGGCACCGGCGGCGGGCACGTCCGCCTGCGACCGCCCGCTCATGCGCGGTCGGCCAGCTGCTGGCCCAGGATGCCGGTGGGCCGGAAGACCAGGACCAGGACCAGCACCCCGAACACGACCGCCTCGCTCCAGCGGCCCTGGCCCCAGACGGAGCTGATCACCTCGAGGAAGCCGATCACGAAGCCACCGAGCGCGGCCCCGGTCGTGTTGCCGATGCCACCGAGGACGGCGGCCGTGAATGCCTTCAGGCCGGCCTGGAAGCCGATGTTGAAGACCGTGATCCCGAAGTAGAGGCCCTGGACGACACCCGCGGCGCCGGCCAGGGCGGAGCCGATGAAGAAGGTGAGGGCGATCGTCGTGTTGATGTCCACGCCCATCAGCTGGGCGGCGTCGCGGTCGATCGCGGTGGAGCGCATCGCGCGGCCCAGCCGGGTCCGGCCGATGAAGAGCTGGAGCGCCACCATCAGGGCCACGGCGAGGACGATCACGAACAGGTTGATGAGGCTGATCGAGATCGGACCGAACGCCAGCTGGGTGTTCGGGATGATCTGGGGTGTCGTGACAATGGAGTTGCTCACCACCACGAACACAATGTTCTGGAGGATGAAGCTGACGCCGATGGCCGTGATCAGCGGGGCCAGGCGTGGCGCGTTGCGCAGCCGGCGGTAGGCCAGCCGCTCGATGACCACGCCGACGACGCCCATCACGAGCATGGAGACGAAGAAGGCGAGGACCAGCACGCCCAGGAGCAGGAGCGGGTCGTTGATGGCGCCGGAGAAGCCCAGCGTGGTCAGCAGCCACCACGACACGAACGACCCGCACATGAAGATCTCGCCGTGGGCGAAGTTGATCAGCTCGATGATCCCGTAGACCATCGTGTAGCCCAGCGCGATCAGGGCGTAGATCGCCCCGATCGTGATCGCGTTGATGAACTGGGCCTGTGCCTGCGGAAGGGCGTCGACCAGCGTCAGGTTCTGCGACGGATCGGCCTGCGAGAGGATCCCGACGAGGATGACGAAGAACGCCACCACGAGGACGACAGCGGCCCCGAAGGGCAGTCGCCACGGAACCGTCGCAAACCGAAGCCGCGCGGTCGTGCTTGTCATCGAGCGGTCATGCCAAGGGGCTCCGGGTAGGAGTCAGCCGGGACACCCGTGGTGCCCCGGCTGACCGCGAATCCGCCTGGATCAGGAGGCGGGCTGCCTGTCCTATTTCAGCGGTTCTGCCGTGAAGTCCCGCTGCTTGAGGAACTTCCAGCCCTTGGTGGTCGGGTCGAACTGGAAGTACGAGACGATCTTCTGGCTGGTGTCGCCGTTGGCGTCGAAGTTGAACGTTCCGAGCGCCGTGTCGTAGGTGTTGGACGGGGTTGCCACGTAGGCCCGGACGGCCTCGCGGAGGGCGGCCGGGTCCGTGATGCCGGCGCCGACCTTGGCGAGCGCCTGGAGGTAGACCTGCGCGCAGGCGTAGCCTGCCGCGCTGTAGGCGCCTGGGGGCGCATTGAACATGGCCTGGTAGTCG
Source organism: uncultured Anaerolineaceae bacterium (assembly GCA_964556585.1). Taxonomy (GTDB): domain Bacteria; phylum Chloroflexota; class Limnocylindria; order Limnocylindrales; family CSP1-4; genus CTSoil-043. The sequence goes on along the minus strand of CAZKXK010000079.1, from coordinate 2,595 downwards.
GCGGCGAACTGGGTCGCGTTGGGGATCTGGGTGGGGCCGGCAACGGTGCTGTAGGTGTTCACGTCACCGGCGTCGCCGGCGATCTGGAGGAACGTGCTGGCCGTGGAGGCCGGGCCGTCGCTGATGCCGTCACCGCCGCCCAGCGGGATGTTGGCGATGCCCTGCTGGGCCATCTGCTTGCGGAAGAGGCCGATGCCGGAGGTCGTGACGCCGCCGTAGAAGACGTACTGCGGGGCGAGGCCCTTCACGGTGGTGACGTAGCTCGTGAAGTCCGTGGTGCTGCCGGGGATCCCGTCGCGCTTCAGGACCTTGCCGCCAAGCGCGGCGAACTGGGTCGCGAAGACGTCGGAGAGGCCCTTGCCGTAGGTCTGGGTGTCGTCAGCGACATAGGCGGTCGTGGCCTTGGCGATGTTGTAGGCGATGTCCGCGCCGGCCGCGCCCTGGAGGTCGTCCGTCGTGGCGACCCGGACGTAGGCGATCTTGGTGGGGTTGGTGGGTCGCAGGGTCACCGGATCCACGCCGCCCCAGGGCTTGGTGAGGCCCGGGTTCGTGTTGGCGGGGCTGCACATCATCAGGCCGGCCGCGTTGCTGACCGGGATCTCGGCCTGGGCGACGCTGGAGTTGAACGGGCCGACAACGCCGATGACCGTCGGGTCATTCGCGAGGGTCTGGATGTTCTTCGCGCCCTGCTGCGGGTTGTGCACGCCATTGACGGCGTCGTCCTGCTGGTTGATGGTGACCGTGAACCCGGGTACCGGGTTCTTCGCGATCGCGAGCGCCACGCCGTTCGCGGTCGGGACGCCGTTCGGGGCCTCGCCGCCGGTCATCGGCAGCTCGATCCCGATCTTGACCGCCACGCTGCCGGCTGCCGCGCTGGCGGGGGCCGCCGCGCTGGCGGGGGCTGCTGCGCTGGCGGGGGCTGCTGCGCTGGCGGGGGCCGCGGCGCTCGCCGCGGTCGCCGTGGTCGCGCTGCTGCTGCAGGCGGACACCACGATTGCGGCGATAGCGAGAGCTGCACCCACTCGGGTGAGTTTCATGCGCGTCTCCTCCTCTTCCCCCCGCCCTTTCGCGCGCGGCGCGACGGCCGCGGTTGTCGCGTCAGCCCCGTCACCGTTGGACGACGTGCATCCCTCCCCAGGGGCACGTGGCGGACGGCAGGGCTATCGGGCGGGGGCCCACTTGGACTCTCCATGCGATGCGCCGGGAGAGATGCCGTATATTAGGCAGCAGCGACTCGAATGCAATACTCGGCGTCGCGCGCCCCGGCGTGGTCCGGCGGGTTGCACGCATGCCCGCCGCCCCGGTGCGGCGCTGCGACGCCAAGGTTCCCGGTCGAGCCCGTCCGAGGACCAATCACTGTACGTGCCGGGTCGCCTCCAATCGCGAGGTCTGGGGCCCGCCGGGTGGAATACCAGGTTCGAGCGGCACGCATCACCGACGTCGAGCGCATGATCGCGCTCTGGTCGACGAGCGCGCCGGCTGCCGGCTCGGCAGCGACCCTCGACGCCGGTGACCTCCTCCGGCAGCTGGTCTTCCTCCCGCAGGCGAGCGTCGTCCTGGCGGAGACCCTGCGTGCCATGGCCGGGCTGGCGGTGCTTGCCCTCCGGCCGTCCGTCCAGGCCGGCGGCTACGTCGGCATCGTGGACCTCCTGGTCGTGGATCCGCGCCACGATCGGGATCAGGTGACCGGCGCCCTCGTCGAGGAGCTGCTCCGGTCCGCGCGGAACAAGGGCTGCACGGTCGTCGAGGCCGCGCTCCAATCGGCCGGGACTTCCCTGCCGGTCTGGGAGCGCTTCGGCTTCGCAACCGCGGGGCCACGCATCGAGTGTCGGATCCGAGCGGAGCGGGCTTCCGCCGGCAGGGGGTGATGGCCGATCCCGGCGCGCGGCGCCGGGCGGCCCGCGGGCGTCGAGCCGAAAGCTCGGCGCCGGTGCAAACGAACAGTTGAGGAGCAATTCGTGGGCAAGAACGTCGCCGTCTTCGTGGACGTCGCGAACATCTTCTACGCAGCCAAGGCGGCTGGCGTGGACATCGACTACGTCCTGCTGCTGAAGGCGGCCACGGCCGGGCGCGATCTCGTCCGGGCGTACGCCTATACCGGCCTGGACCCGGACAACGAGAACCAGCGCAACTTCCATTCGTTCCTGGCGCGCCACGACTTCCGCGTCGTCAGCAAGGACATCCGGAAGTACGGCGACGGGAAGGTCAAGGCGAACCTCGACATCGAGCTCGTCGTCGACATGATGAAGACCGCTCGGAACCTCGACGTCGCCGTCGTGGTCTCCGGGGACGGCGACTTCGCCCCGGCCATTCGCGCCGTCCAGGAGATGGGCGTGCGCGTCGAGGTGATCAGCTTCCGGGGCAACACCAGCTCGGACCTGATGGACGTCGCCGACAAGTTCACCGACATCACCCAGCTCGCCAAGGTCGAGAAGGGCTCCACGGTCTCGGGTCGCCGCGTCGCGACGGACGAGGAGGAAGACCTCTCGATGACCGAGGTCCCCGACAAGCTTTCGGAGGGAACGGGGCGTGGTCGCGGCCGGGGACGTGCACGCGTGGACCGCGAACCCCTTGCGGCGACGCGCACGGGCGTCG
>CAZKXK010000078.1:5627-9235 GCA_964556585.1 uncultured Anaerolineaceae bacterium | reverse complement strand
ACACGCGAGGCACGCTGCGCAACGGCAGTATCGTTGCGGCCTTCTCCGGCCGCGCTCGCGCGGCAGCACGGCAGATGAGGACCAGCATGGGACACCTTTCGCGCGCGGGGCTCCGCGTGCTCCCCGTCATCGCGGCGATCGCCCTCGGCGGGTGCACGACAGGCCCGTCCGGGACGCCCGCATCGCTCGGCGCGGCGTCGTCCCCAGCCGTGCCGCCATCCGCGGCAGCTCCAGGGTCCGCGACGAGCGCGGCCCGGCTGTCCTCGCCGGCCCAGCTGTCCCTCGTGTCACCGACCGCGAACCAGGTGGTCCACGGCACGACGCTCCACGTGGTCGTCGCGCTGACGGGCGCCACGATCGTCGCCGCCACGACGACCGCCGTCCGGCCCGACCAGGGCCACATCCACCTCTACGTCGACAACAACCTCGTCTCGATGAACTACGGCACGACGCAGGACCTGGAGGTCGCTCCTGGCACCCACATCCTGCACGCGGAGTTCGTCGCCTCGGACCACTACCCCTTCGATCCGCGGGTCGTCACGCCCGACATCGTCTTCACGGTGCAGCCGTGATGCGGCGAGGAGGGCGACCAGGAGCCGCCATCGTCTCCCTGGTCGCCGCGTCACTTGCGCTGGCCGGCTGTTCCGCCGGCGCGACCTCCGCACCGGCGAGCCCTCCGCCGATCCGGATCGGCGCCGTCTTCCCGATCTCGGGCAGCGCCGCGTCGCTCGCTGGCCAGGAGCTCCGCGGCGTCCAGATCGCGGCCGACCTCGTGAACGCGACCGGCGGCGTGGCGGGGCGGCGGATCGAGCTCGACGTGCGCGACCTCGAGAGCGCGGGGCAGGCGCCGAACGTGATGGCTTCGCTGCGGTCCGACGGGGTCAGCCTCGTCGTGGGCACCTACTCGTCCGACCTCTCCGTCCCGGCCAGCACGGCAGCCGACGCGGCCGGGATGCTCTACTGGGAGACCGGGGCGGTTGCCGACCGCCTGACCGGGCGGGGGCTCCCGCTCGTCTTCCGCGTCGGGGCGAGCGGCACGAACCTCGGCACGAACTCCGCCTCGTTCGCCGCGCAGGAGCTTGCGCCGCGGCTCGGCCGGGCGCCGTCGCAGCTCCGCCTCGCGATCGTGTCCGCGCGGGACGATTACGCATCCTCGGTCGCTGACGCGGCCGCCTCGACGGCGATCGCCGCGGGCGTCCCGATCGTCGCCCGGATCACCTACGACCTCGTCCTGCCCGGCTGGCCCGCCGTCATGCGCCAGCTCGGGGCCGCGCGTCCGGACGTGATCATCCTTGCCTCCCACATCCCGGACGGCGTCGCCTTCCGGCAGGCCATGATCGCGGCCGGTCTCCACGTCGGCGCCCTGATCGGCTCGACCATGGCCGAGTGCGACCCGGACTTCGCGGGTGAGCTGGGGGCGGACGCGGTGGGCGTCTTCGCGTCCGACCGCCCGACCGGCGGGTTCCAGCCGGCCGCGCTCGGGCCGGCGGCCCGTGCCACGTACGACCGTTTCGCGGCGGCCTGGGCGTCCGGCGAGGATGCGCCGACGGCCGCGTCCCGGGGACCCGCGACGTCGCCGGGATCCGCGGTCGGCGGATCGGGCGAGTACGGCTCGTCAGCGGGAGCGTACGGGACGGACTCCGGCGCCTCCGGCTCGGGTTCGTATTCGGGCTCGGCCTCGGGCGGGTACGGGACGGGCAGTGGCTACACGATCTCCGGTCCCGACACCGCGAGCGCGGGCCCGGGGCCAACCGAGGAGGGCATCTCCGGGTTCTCGGCCGCTTGGGCCCTCTTCAGCGCGGTGCTTCCCGGGGTCGCGGGTGGCTCGTTCACGGCGGATGCGGTCGCGGCGGCGGCCCGGGCCGTCGACCTGCCCGAAGGCTCCCTCCCGAACGGTGCGGGGCTGAGGTTCTCCAGCGACCCGGCCACGCTCGGCCAGAACGAGCGCGCCGCCGCGGTCATCTGGCAGTGGCAGGCCGTCCAGTCCTACACGTTCGTCTGGCCGCCGACCTACGCGACGGGGACGATCGGCTTCGTGCCGCTGGGCCGATGACAGCCGCGGGCCGACCTCCCCACCATCCGTCCCGCCGTGGCGTCTGGTTCCGTGTGCATCGAATGCACGATCCTGACGGCCACGGGGGAGCCGACGGCCCTGCCGGTCGAGATCGTCCATCCCACGCACGAACTCGACCGTTTCGCGGCCGGCCCGGCCTCTCCGCGCGGTCCCAGGGCCGGCACGGGCCATCGCGGGCCGCCGACCCGGCCGGAGCGTGCATTCAACGCACACCCGCGCTCGTCTCGTGAGCCTGATGCACAGACCTGACGCCCGCGCCGCGTTCGTGCGTCCGGCGCACGGGCCCGACGCAACGATCGCGACCCCGCGGCTCGCCCGGCCGTCGCGGCTCGTCGGCTCGCCCGCCGCCCGGGCCGCCCTCATCACGCTCGTTCTCGGCGGGGCGATCGGCGCGCGCTGGGCGGCGACCGTCGGCGGCACCTCGGACGGGATCGCAGTCGGCGCGGCCTTCGGGGCGCTCCTGTTGACGGCGGCGGCCGTCACGGGCTGGCGCCCGGGGATCCTCCCGGCGAGGTCGCTCGTGCGGATTGCCCGGACGCTCGCGATCGGGCTCGTGGGCGGGACGGCACTCGTCGTGCTGGCCCTCGCGACACGCTGGCCGGGCCCGTGGCTCCCATTCCGGCCGGCCGCCTCGTTCCTCCCCTGGGTGGCAGTCACGGTGCTCGTCGCGACCGCCGAGGAGGTCGTCCTGCGGGGCGCGCTGTTCGATGCCCTCGACGAGGCAGGCGGCACGCTCGTCGCCCTGGCAGCGACATCGGTCGTGTTCGCCCTGCTGCACGTGCCGCTGTACGGCTGGCACGTCGTCCCGCTCGACCTTGGCGTCGGACTCGTCCTGGGCGGGCTCCGGGCGCTGACCGGCGGCGTCGCCGCGCCCGCGATCGCGCACGCCGTGGCCGACCTCGCGACGTGGTGGATCTGATGGTCCCGCGGCGGGTGCCGCGCACCGGCCTTGCCGCGTGCGCGCTGGGCCTCGGGATCGCGGCCGCGGCACAGCTCGCGGCGCCCCTCGCCACGCCGCCGCTCTACGATGGCGTCGTTGTCGTCCAGCCGTACGTGTTCGTCAACCCTCCGGCCGGCAAGCCCGGCGGCGCGAAAGGAGCCTCCGCGCACCTCGCGCTGAGCGGCTCCAGGAGCCCGCTCGTCGCGCTGGCAACGCCCGAGCAACCGCCCCAGGCCCAGGTCGTGGCGGGTGACGGCACCCTCGTGCTGCCGGCCACCGCGACCGCGCTGGATGTCTCGATCACGCCGCTCGACCCGTCCGTGGACGCGGCTGCGGCGAGCACCGCGCGCGTCCTGGGCAACATCTACCGGTTCGCGGTGGTCGACCAGGCCGGTGACGCGGCGACCGCGCCCGCCTCGGCGCTCGTCACCGTCGTCCTGCGGGCGCCCGAGGACGTGCCCGGCGCGACGCTCGGCCAGCTCGTGGACGGAGCCTGGCAGCCGCTCAAGTCCGAGCCCATGTTCGGCTCGACCTACGTGGCGGTCGTGACCAGCTTCGGCGACTTCGCGGTCATCGTCCCGGGCGCATCGACGC
>CAZKXK010000078.1:0-5527 GCA_964556585.1 uncultured Anaerolineaceae bacterium | reverse complement strand
CGCCGGCCGGGAATCGAAGGGTTCGGCAGTGCCGCCGCGGCCCGAGTCACCGGTCGGAGCCGCGTGCCCGGCGAGCGCGACCCAGGCGCGGGCCGCATCTCGGGATGGTAGGCTCGATCGGCGCCCGCGGCGTCCGCGGCTCGATCGGCGCCCGCGGCTCGATCGGCGCCCGCGGCTCCAGGGGCGCCCGCGCGGCACGCAACAAACCCACGGAGGCTCCACGCGATGGCCGGTTCGTTCCATGACGCGATGGCGGCGGGCTACGTGCTCGCCGAGCCGTCCCTGGTGATCGGGAGCCCGATGGACGGGACGACGGCGCTGCCAGACGTGCGCATCCAGGTCGCGCTGTCCATGCTCAACCGGCACGGCCTGATCGCCGGCGCGACCGGGACCGGGAAGACCAAGACCCTCCAGCTCCTGGCCGGCCAGCTCTCCATGGCCGGCGTCCCGGTGCTGATCGCCGACATCAAGGGCGACCTGACCGGGCTTGCCCTGCCTGGCGACGCGACCAACGCGAAGGTAATGGCGCGCGCGGCAGACCTGGGGCTGGACTTCAGGCCCGACGGCCACCCGGTCGAGTTCCTCTCGCTGTCGGGGAAGCTCGGCGCCCAGGTCCGGGCGACGGTCCACTCGTTCGGGCCGCTCCTGCTTGGCCGGGTGCTCGGCCTCAACGACACCCAGACGAGCATCCTGGCGCTGGTCTTCAAGTACTGCGACGACCACCAGCTGCCCCTGCTCGACCTTGCCGACCTCACCACCACGCTCAAGTACCTGGGCAGCGACGACGGCAAGGCGATCCTTGCCGATTACGGCGGCATCTCGGCGGCAAGCCTCGGCGTCATGCTCCGCGCGATCATCACCCTGGAACAGCAGGGCGCCGACGTCTTCTTCGGGGAGCCCGAGTTCGACGTCGACGACCTGATGCGCGTGACGCCCGGCGGGCAGGGGATCATCAGCGTCCTGGAGCTCCCCGACGTGATGGAGAAGCCCGCCCTGTTCAGCACGTTCATGCTCTGGATGCTGGCCCAGCTCTACCACGCGCTCCCGGAGGCGGGCGACCTGCCGAAGCCGAAGCTGTGCTTCTTCTTCGACGAGGCGCACCTGCTCTTCGACGGCGCGTCGAACGCGCTGCTGGCCCAGATCGAGCAGACGGTCCGCCTGATCCGCTCGAAGGGCGTCGGCGTCTACTTCGTCACCCAGGTCCCGACCGACGTCCCCTCGTCGGTCCTGGCCCAGCTCGGCAACCGCGTCCAGCACGCCCTCCGCGTCTTCACGCCGGAAGATGCGGACAGCCTCAAGAAGACGGTCCGGACGTTCCCGATGACCGACTACTTCGAGACGGGAGCCACGCTCACCTCCCTGGGCATCGGGGAGGCCCTGGTGACGGTCCTCTCTCCGCGGGGCGTGCCGACGCCACTTGCCCCGACGCGGCTCCTGCCCCCCGATTCGTTGATGGCGGCCCTGCCGACGGACGAGCTGCAGCGGCGGATCCAGGCGGGCGCGCTGTATGACATCTACGCGACGACGGTCGATCGGCAGAGCGCCCACGAGATCATCACCGCACGCCTCCAGGCCGCGCAGGCGGCCGTCGCCGCGATGCAGCCGGTGCCGGTCGGGGCCGCGACCGCCGGGTCGGCGGCGCCCGCCGGTCCCACGCCGGCCCAGGAGCGCGCGGAGATCGAACGGCGGGCCCGCGAGCTGGAGAGGATCCGCCAGTCCGCGGAGCGCGAGGCGCGGGCACAGGCGAAGGAGGAGGCCGCCGCGCAGCGCGCCGCGGAGCGTGCCCGGCTCCAGCGAGAGCGCGAGCTCTCCCAGGTTGGGAACACCGTGCTGCGCGGGGTGCTGGGGACGCTCTTCGGCGGGAGCAAGCGGCGCCGCTGAGGGTGGGGTCCAGCGGCCCCGCGGAGGCACGGCGCCGACGCGCCTCCGCGTTCGGTCACTCGACGGTCGTCCCCTCCACGCCGGGCGCGGCGGCCGGGTAGGCGGGTTTCAGGGCGTCCAGGGCGTCGGCGAGGATCTCGCCGACGGCAAGGTTCCGCAGCCAGTTCCGGTTCGCCGGGACCAGGTACCAGGGCGCGTACGCGGTCGACGTCTCCTCGAGCATCTCCTGGAACGCGGCGCGGTAGTCGTCCCAGCGGGCGCGCTCCGCCAGGTCGCCCGGGTTGAACTTCCAGCGCTTCGTCGGGTCGTCGACGCGGTCCTGGAGGCGCGCGCGTTGCTCGTCCCGGTCGATCGCCAGGAAGAACTTGACGATCGTGACGCCCTCGTCCGTCAGCATCTTCTCGAAGTTGCGGATGTGCTCGTAGCGCCGCCGCCAGCGTTTCTCCGGGACCAGCCCGTGAACACGGACGATCAGCACGTCCTCGTAGTGGCTCCGGTTGAAGATGCCGATCTCGCCCCTGGCGGGAACCCGCTGGTGAATTCGCCAGAGGTAGTCGTGGGCGAGCTCCAGCGGGGTCGGAGCCTTGAACGAGGCAACCGGCGTCCCCTGCGGGTTCAGGGCCCCCGCGATGACCCGGATCGTGCCGTCCTTGCCGGCCGCGTCGATGCCCTGGATCACGACGAGGACCGCGTGGGCGGCCTCGGCCCAGAGTCGTTCCTGGAGGTTGGTCAGGCGTGCGAGCACCCCCGCCAGCTCGTCGGTCGCGGCATCCTTCTCCCGGCCGAACGTGGCGCCGCAATCGAACCGGGCGAGGTCCACCTTCGTCCCGGGCTTGACCTGCAGGAGCGCCCGGAGTCCGGTCCGGTCCGCCTTCTTCGGCGCCATGGTTTCCTCCCGCGTGTCGGTCGTCGCGCCCGCCGGCCCACGCTGGGGCGGGGATGCGTGGACGCCATCCTAGGAGCGGCCGGACGTCCTGGCTAGAATGCGCTCGAGCGCCGGCCGCGTCCCATCCGGCGCGATCCCGAGGAGCCGCCCATGGCCACCGCCACGAACCTCGTCCCGCATCGGATCTTCCTGGCCGGGCGCTGGGTGGACTCGCCGGACCCCATGACGATCGACAACCCGGCCCGTCCCGGTGAGCCGGCCGGCTTCACCTACCAGGCGACGCCCGAGCAGTACGAGGAGGCCGTCGACGCGGCGGTCGCCGCATTCGAGGTGACCCGCAGGCTGCCCGCCTACGAGCGCGCGGCCACGCTTCGCAACATCAGCAGCGGCATCCGCGCGCGCCGCGAGGAGCTGGGCCGGCTGATCGCGCTGGAGGCCGGCAAGCCGATCCGGGACGCGCTCGTCGAGGTGGATCGCGCGACGCTCACCTTCCGGCTGGGTGCCGAGGAGGCGGAACGGCTGGGCGGGGAGGTGATCCCGCTCGACCTGATGGCCAGCAGCAAGGGACGCGTCGGGATCACCCGGCGCTACGCGGCCGGCCCGGTCGCCGCGATCAGCCCGTTCAACTTTCCGCTCAACCTGGCCGCCCACAAGCTTGCCCCGGCGATCGCCGCGGGATGCTCGATTGTCCTCAAGCCCCCGTCCAAGGACCCCCTCACGATGCTCACCGTCGCGGAGATCGTGGAGGAGGCCGGGGCGCCGGCCGGCTCGGTGAGCATCCTCCCCATGAGCCGCGCTCTTGGGGACCGGCTCGTCGCGGACGACCGCTTCGCGGTGCTCTCCTTCACTGGATCGCCCGCGGTGGGCTGGCCGATGAAAGCGCGCGCCGGCAAGAAGCGGGTCGTGCTCGAGCTGGGCGGTAACGCCGGGGCGATCGTCGACCGCAGCGCCGACCTCGACTGGGCCGTCCGCCGGATCACCGTCGGCGCCTTCAGCTACGCCGGCCAGGTCTGCATCAGCGTCCAGCGGGTCTTCGTCCACGCCGACGTCTTCGACGACTTCGCCAACCGCCTCGTCGAGGTGGCGCGCGCGCTGCGCCTGGGTGACCCGCTCGACCCGGAGACGGATCTCGGCCCCATGGTCGATGCGAAGGCGGCGGCGCGCACCCATGCCTGGGTGGACGAGGCGGTTGCGGCCGGCGCGCGCGTGCTGCTCGGTGGGCACGCCGGGGACACGTTCTACCCGCCGACGATCCTGGTGGACGCGCCGCTCGACGCGAAGGTGTGCTCGGAGGAGGCGTTTGCCCCGCTCGTCGTGCTCGCCCGGTTCTCGGACTTCGAGGCGGCCATCTCGCAGGCCAACGATTCGCGGTTCGGGCTCCAGGCGGGCGTCTTCACGAACGACCTGGGGAACGCGTTCCGGGCCTTCGACGGCCTCGAGGTCGGCGGCGTGATCCTCAACGACATCCCGACCTACCGGATCGACCACATGCCGTACGGCGGGGTGAAGGATTCCGGCCACGGCCGCGAGGGGTTGCGCTATGCGATCGAGGATATGACGGAGATCCGCATCCTGGTCATCGCCCAGCCGGGATAGCGGCGCCGCTCCCGGCTCGTCGAGCCCTGCGGCACAGGCCTGGCCTGCGCGACGGCGGCGGCCGGCAGCGGGCCGGCCGGCTCAGATCCCGGTGATCGAGCGAGCAGCCATCCTCGGGCCGCGGCGCGGGGCCTGCACGCCGGCCGACTCGATGAGCCGGATCACTCGAGCGCGGTGGCCGGCGTACGGGGCCAGGAGCTCCAGCATCCGCTCGTCGGTCCCGCGCGGTTCGCCTGCGAGCGCCCAGCAGACCGCGTGGCAGAGGTGGAAGTCGCCGACGCTCACGGCGTCGGCATCGCCGAACGCCCGAAGGCCCACCTCGGCGGCCGTCCACGGACCCACCAGCGGCAGGGCCTGCAGGCGCGCGTACGCATCCGACAGGGGCAGGTCCATGCATTCCTCCACGCGGGCCGCACGACCGGCCGCGAAGCGGATCGCGTCCGCTCGACGCCGTTCCAGCCCCAGCGGGTGGTACGCGTAGCCGGGGAGGCCGGCCAGCGTCGTGGGCGCCGGCGGCACGCGCATCGGCGCCGCACGGCGGTCCGACGGCTCGTCCCACGGGCCCGGCGCCGGCTCCCCGTGCCGGCGAACGAGCGCGATGAACGCCGCGCAGGCCTCATCGCCCGTCACCTTCTGCTCGATGATCGCGGGGACCAGCGCCTCCAGCACTCGGCGCGTCCGGCCGATCCTGGTCCCCGGGAACCGGGCGTTCAGAGCGCGGAGCAGCGCGTGGCCAGCCAGCAGCGCCGCGAACCCGGCAGCGTCGTCGTCCGCCCCGACGAGCTCCGGCGCCTGGCCAATCGCCCAGGCGGCGCCCGGTCCCCACGCCTGCGCCCGGATCGCCGCCCCCTCGGCAACCAGCCGGAGCGTGGCCGGCCCGTCGGGGGTTCGCGTTGCCCGCCACGCGGAGCCGTCGCGCGAGAAACGCAGTGTCGGATCGCCCGGACCGCGCCGGTGGATCGCCAGCGTCCGGCGCAGGTCGACCGGGGCCCCGGATTCGATCCGGCGGGCGAGCGGCTCCATCGTCGCGGAGCCTACGCCCTGCGCTCGCCGGTCACTCGAAACGCGCCCACCCTGCGTCGGGCGAATGTCTTGCTTATCATTGCATCGATGCTTAGCGTCAAGATCAGCACCAAGAACCAGATTGCCGTGCCGAGCGAGGCT
>CAZKXK010000077.1:4341-9342 GCA_964556585.1 uncultured Anaerolineaceae bacterium | reverse complement strand
CAGGACGATCACGGAGCCGAGCCCGAGACCGCCGATGGCCAGGCGGCGCTCGGTCTTCGCACGCTCGTCGGCCAGCCAGACGATCGCCGAGGGCGTCGAGACAGAGGCGGAGCTGGCGATGCTTCGCGCGCTCGGCGTGCCCCTCGCCCAGGGGTACCTGCTGGGGCGCCCGGCGCCGGTCGACACGTGGACGGAACCGACGTCGATCCCCGTCCGCCAGAAGGCCCGGGCCTCCCGGATCGCGTCGCTCTGAATCCGCCGGCCGCCGGCCCGGCCGGTCACGCCGTGGCGACGATCTCCTCCGGGAGCCAGAACCAGCGGAGGTGCTCGAAGTCCGGCCCGACGTCGAGCGGGCCGTTGACGCCCGCGGCCGCCGGCGGGGGATCGGCCAGGATCCGGCGCGCCTCGGCCAGGTAGTCGACAAGGCGCGCTTCCGGCGCGCGGTGGCGATGCGCCGTGTAGCGCATGGCGCCGTCCTCGTACCGGATCGCGCCGAGCGAGAGCGGCGGCTCCACGACCCCGCCCCGGTGGCTCCACAGGCCGCTCGCCGGGTCGAACCGGTAGGCCGGAAGCATCCGCCAGCCGTCCGACGCCACCAGGTCCACGGCGTCGAGGATGTAGGCGAAGACGGCCTCGCTGATGAAGTAGTTGAAGTTGACCCGGACCCAGCCGGGCTTGATCCCCTCGCAGCCGCGCGCGATCTCGCGCTCGAACGCGTGCGAGTGCTCCAGGTCGATCCCCAGCAGTCGGTGGCCGTATGGCCCGGCACAGGAGCAGCCACCCCGGGCCTGGATCCCGAAGAGGTCGTTGAGGAGCGCCACCACGTAGTTGTGGTGGAGGTAGCGGGCCGGACCGTCGCCCTGCCCGTGACGCACGACGAACGAGACGATCGACAGCCGGTCCGCGCGCGGGTTGCCCAGGATGTCGATGTCCGGGTTGGCCGACCAGCGCGCGATCGCGCGCTCGATGAACGACGCCTCGCGGCGCCGGATCGCCTCGACGCCGACCGCCTCCTTCAGCCCGAAGACCAGGCCGGCCCGGATCGACTCGACGATCGCCGGCGTGCCGCCCTCCTCGCGGTGCTCGATGTCGGAGAGGTAGAGCTGCTCGGACGGGTTGACGTAGGCGACCGTCCCGCCGCCCGGCTGGGTCGGCACGCGGTTGCGGAAGAGCGCCTTCCGCGCGACGAGCACGCCCGGCGTGCCGGGCCCGCCGATGAACTTGTGGGGCGAGATGAAGATAGCGTCGAGGCCGTCTCCCGCCATGTCGATCGCGACGTAGGGCGCCGCCGCGGCGTAGTCCCAGCAGGCCAGCGCGCCGTGGGCATGGAGGAGCGCGCTGACGCCGCGCACGTCGCTCAGGATCCCGGTGACGTTCGAGGCGGCCGAAAACGAGCCGATCTTCAGGGCCCGGTCCGCGTGCCGCTCCAGCTCCGTGGCCAGGTGGGCGGCGTCGATCTGCCCGTCGTGGTCTTCCTGGATCACCACGACGTCCGCCAGCGACTCCCGCCAGGGCAGCTCGTTCGAGTGGTGCTCGTAGGGGCCCACGAAGACGACCGGCCGTTCGTCCGCGGGGATCCGCGCGCGGAGCCCGTAGCGATCGTCGAGGTCGGCCGGGAGGCGGATCTCCAGGACGTCGACGAGCCGGTTGATCGCCCCCGTGGAACCCGAGCCGACGAAGATTACCGCGTGCTCGTCGGTGGCCCCGACCGCCCGCCGAATCAGCTCTCGTGCCTCGGCCCGGAAGCGGGTCGTCTGGAGGCCGGTCCCGCTCGACTCGGTGTGGGTGTTCGCGTAGAGCGGCATGACCGCGTCGCGCAGGTAGTCCTCGATGAAGGTGAGCGAGCGGCCGGAGGCGGTGTAGTCGGCGTAGGTCACCCGCCGGATCCCGAACGGGCCGGCCACGGCTTCGTCGTCGCCGATGACCGAGCGCCGGATCGTCGCGATGAGCGGCTCTGCCGGGTCCATGCGGCTGATCGTACGCGCTCGACGGTCGCCGCGAGCCGCGCCGGACGGTACCCTGTGGGCGTGAAGGCAGCAGCGCCGGGGGCGCCATCCCGCCCATGAGCCTCCAGATCACCGATCTCCGGAAGCGTTTCGGCGAGACCCAGGCCCTCGACGGGATCACGTTCGGCGTCGAGCCCGGCACGGTCTTCGGGTTCCTTGGCGCGAACGGCGCCGGCAAGACCACCACCATGCGGATCGTGCTGGACATCCTGCGCGCCGATTCCGGCACGGTGACGTGGCAGGGCACGCCGTCGACCGAGCTCCCGCGCCGGACGTTCGGCTACCTCCCCGAGGAGCGCGGCCTCTACCCGCGGATGCAGGTGCTCGAGCAGCTGATCTTCTTCGCCGCCCTCTATGGCGTGCCCCGCAGGACGGCCGCCGCCGACGTCCGGGGCTGGCTGACGCGTTTCCGGGTTCCCGAGTACGCCGATCGCCGCGCCGAGGAGCTCTCCAAGGGCAACCAGCAGAAGGTGCAGTTCATCGCCGCGGTGCTCCACGACCCGGACGTGCTGATCATGGACGAGCCGTTCAGCGGCCTGGACCCGGTCAACGTGGCGCTCCTCAAGGCCGCCTTCCTCGAGATGCGCGAGCGCGGCAAGACGCTGATCTTCTCCACCCACCAGATGGAGACCGTCGAAGAGCTGTGCGACGCGGTCGCGATCATCGACGAGGGTCGGCTGGTCGCGAACGGCGTCACCGCGGACGTGAAGCGGGCCAGCGGCAAGCGCGTCGTGCGGCTGGGCGTCGCCGGCGACCCCGAGCTTCGCTGGCTCGCCGACCTGGATGGCGTTCACGTCGGCCGGGCCGGGCGCGACTACAGCGAGATCGAGGTGGTTCCGCCGCGCGACCCGGAGACGATTCTTCACGCGGCGATCGAGCGCGGGGAGCGCGTCACCCGTTTCGAGATCGCGGACCCGTCGCTGGAGCAGGTGTTCGTGGACCTGGTGGGCCGCCAGGCGGCGCCCGACGAGGAGCGCACGCTTGCCGGCCTGCCCACGAACGGGGGAGCCTGACGATGCGCTTCCGGCTCGCCAACGTCGCCACGATCGCCCGGCGGGAGTACCTGGTCCGGGCCCGGACTCGCAGCTTCCGGGTCGCCACGATCTTCGTGGTGGCCGCCGCCGTCCTGGTCACCCTCGGGCCGCTGGCCGTGCGCTGGTTCGACCACGATTCGACCGTGAAAGTGGGCGTCAACGTCGCGACGACGCTCGCCTTCGACCCGATCGCGCGCCTGGACGCCACCGTGAACCTGCCGGCGACGCCCGGGGCCGCGGGCCCGTTCACGTTCAGCACGGTCGCGGATGCCGCCGCGGGGCGCGACTCCGTGGCCAAGGGCGACCTCTCGGCGATGCTGGACATCACTCGTGGCCCGGCGGGCGACCTCGCCTTCACGATCGTCTCGAAGGACGGACCGACGCTCCGGGTCCCCACGCTGCTCCGGCAAGCCTCGAGCGTGCTCGCGACGACGGACCGGCTGCTGCGGGGAGGCTACCCGGCCGACCAGCTGAGCTCGCTGGGCATTCCTCCGGCGGTCACCGTCGTCGGTCCGACGCCTGCCGCGCCCGGCGAGAAGCCCAAGGACTTCGCCGGTGAGGTGGGCGGTGCGATCACCGGCCAGGCCCTCGTGATCTTCCTGTTCATCGCGATCGTCCTGTACGGCCAGTGGGTCGCCATGTCCGTCGCGGAGGAGAAGAGCAGCCGCGTGATGGAGATCGTCCTCAACGCGGCGAGCCCGTTCGAGCTGCTGGCGGGCAAGGTGATCGGCGTCGGGTCGCTGGGCCTGACCCAGTACGTGGCCGCGATGGTTCCCGCCGTGGTCGCGTACTCGTTCCAGGACCGGATCGCGACGCTGCTGCTGGGCCAGGCGGCCGCGTCCACCGGGTCGGCGGCCTCCGGCCTCACGACGGGACTCTTGGTCGCGTTTGCGGTGCTGTTCGTGCTCGGGTTCCTCCTCTACGCGGTCCTCTATGCGGCGGCCGGGTCGCTGGTGAGCCGCGTGGAGGACATCAACTCCGTCGTCGCGCCGATGACCATGGTCGGCATGGCCGGCTACTTCATCGCCGTCTACACGGCGTCCGGGCTCATCCCCGCGGACGCCGGCTGGGTCGTGGTGCTCTCGTACGTGCCGTTCGTCAGCCCCTACCTGATGCTCTCGCGCTTCGCGGCCGGCCAGGCCGGTCCGCTCGACCTCGCGATCGCGTCCGGTCTGCTGGTCGTGGCGATCGTCATCTGCCTGTGGATCGCCGCCCGGATCTACGCGGCGGGCGTCCTCACCTACGGCCAGAAGCCCGGTGCCCGGGCGCTCTTCGCGGCAGCATTCGCGAGCCGGCGGTAGGGGAGCCCGGCGCGCGTCTCGCCCGGCCGCCCGGCCGCCCGACCCGGGTCATCGACAAACCAGGCAAATGCCGGGCCGCGATGTGACACGACGTACGCGGACCGGGGGTCCCGGCCCGGACTCCGACCACTCCCCGTTCAGTTCTCGATGTCGAAACGTAACCCGAATTCCGCGCGAACCGGCGCATCATTGGGGGGCGCAGCCGCTCGGTTCGCGCCGCCGCTGCGCAGGGATCGCCGGGGGTGTGCGCCATGACCGAATCGCCGCTGTCGTCAACGCATCATGTCTCCCCGGCCAGGCTACCCGCCGCGGCTCGCACCGCCGCTGCCGACTGGCTCGACAACCGGCTTGCCATCGTCCGGGCGCGAGACCGGATTGACCACGAGCTGCGCCGGATCTCCCTCGACGTCGTCGGACGCTGCGAGCACGACGAGCTGGATCCCGCGTCCAAGCTTCTGCTCCGCCGCGTGACGGAGCGCGCGATCGCGGAGACACTCGATCCCCTGGCGGCCGGCTTCGCGGCGGCCCTCGCGCGTGGCATCGAAGGGCTCCCGCCAGAGCTCCGCTACCGGCTCACCCTGGCCGAGGAGCGCCGGGACATCGGCTGGGATTAGCGGAGAGGCAGCCGGGCGGCGGGCGGACGGCACGCTCGAGCTCGGA
>CAZKXK010000077.1:1490-4241 GCA_964556585.1 uncultured Anaerolineaceae bacterium | reverse complement strand
GACGGCGCTGCCGATCAGTACTGGCGGGGACGCAGGTCCGACGAGAAGTCCACGACGCCGCGCAGCCAGGTCAGCGCCTCGCCCCAGCCTTCGAGCGCCTCGGCATAGGCGTCGAGCACGCCGGGGACTCGCAGGTCGAACGGGCCATCCGTGAGCGTGAGGAGCGTCCCGTAACCGGCACGCTCGAGGTGCACCGAGACCGTGGTCTCCCACGCGCCGTCAGGCAGCCACGGCCAGCGGAACTCGAAGCGGCGGTCGCTTTCAAGGACCGTCACATCCCACCAGACCCGCTGGTCCGGGAAGACCAGCGTGCTCCGGGTTCCCACCGCGAGTGAGCCCTCCACGCGCTCGGGGAACCAGCGGATCAGCTCCTCCGGCACCGTCCAGGCGCGATAGACGCGCGTCGGCGGGGCATCGAGGCGACGGACCATCCGGACGATCCGCGGTGTGGCGAGCGGGTCGGCTTCTCGGTTCGTCGGGGCGTCAGCGTGCATGACCTGAGGCTACCACCACGCGGACGCGACGGACGTATCCAACCTCGCCGTCACCTCTCGTGATCACCCCTCCGTCGGCGATTCCGCGGGAAGCGTGAGGATGAACGTCGCGCCAAAAGGATGTACCGATCTGGCCCGGTCGGCCGGGTCGGCCGCGTCGCCCGCTCGCGGATCGCCCGACACGGCCTCCGGCTGCTCCAGCACCAGCTCGCCGCCGTTGGCGCGTGCCAGCTCGCGCGAGACGTAGAGGCCGAGACCCGTGCCGTCAGCGCTGGTCAGGCTCCCGCGGGCATAGCGCTCGAACAGGCGCCCGCGATCAGCCTCCGCGATCCCCGGTCCGGCGTCCGCGACGCGCAGGCGCAGCGTGCCGCCGTCCCCGGAAGCGAGCTCCACGCTCACCGTGATCGGCGTGCCGCCGCCGTACTTCACGGCATTGTCGAGAAGGCCCCAGATCACCTGGTCCACCTGGTCGGGGTCGGCGAGTGCGAGCCATCCCCCTGCCCGGTCGTCGAGACGGAAGGGCACGCCGGACGCGCCGAGCGCCTCCCAGGCGCGACGGACCAGGCCCGCCGGGGCGAAGACCCCAGGCACCGGGTGGAGCACGCCGGAGTCGAGCCGGCTGACGGTGAGGAGCTGGCGCACCATCCGCGAGAGCCGGTCGCTCTGCTCGGCGATGATCCCGAGGCGGCGGTCGGGCGATTCTGCTGCCAGCTGGTCGGCGTAGGCGCGGATCCGGGCGAGCGGCGTCTGGAGGTTGTGGCTGACGCCGCGCAGGAAGTCGTCCTTCGCCGCGTCGAGCTCGCGCAGCCGCTCGTTCTGGTCGGCGACGCGGGCGAACAGCTCGGCATTCCGCAGCCCGACCCCGACGACCGCCGCGAACAGCTCCAGGAGGTCCTGGTCGGCACGGTCCCAGCGCGCCGTGGCGGGGGCGTGGCCCACCAACAGGCCGAGCGGCTCCGAGCCGGCCCGGAGGTCCGCGCGAACCGGCAGGGGATCGCCGGGGACGCGCTCTTCGGCCGGGATGCCCGATGGGTCGCCCAGCACGATCCGGGCGTCGATCAGCCCGAATGCGGCCCGGGCATCGGCGATCGCGAGATCCACCAGGCGGTCGGCGCCCTCGCGCGGGGAGTACGTGCCCACCGCGTCGACGACGCGCGCCACCTGCCGGTTGCGGCGGAGGAGGTCGCCGGCGAGCTGGTTCTGGCGCTCCGCGAGGCGGCCCAGCTCGTCGTCCGCCAGGGCCGGGAGCGGCGTATTCGTGTCGCCGGCGGCGATCCGGTCCAGCGTGGTGGCGAGCGCCCGCAGCGGCGCGGTCAGGCTTCCGGCCACCACGAACGCGATCCCGACGCCGAGCAGCGCCGCGATGACGAACGCGGCCAGCAGGATCCGGAAGATGCTGCCGTCCGGGTCGGCCCGGCCGGAGAGCGTGAGCAGCACGCCGAACGCGGCGAGCGGCACCAGCGCCGCGATGAGCAGCGCCGTGGTGATCCGGACCCGGAACGGGATCACGTCGGCTCTGCCTCCAGGCGGTAGCCGATGCCGCGGACCGTGACCAGGTGGCGCGGCCGGTTCGCATCCGGCTCGATCTTCTGGCGGAGGCGCCGCATCGTGACCCAGACGTACGAAGGATCAGCGCCGTCGGTGTCGGCCCAGCCACGAGCCAGCAGCGTCTCGGTCGCGACGGTCTGGCCCAGGTTCGCGGCGAGCGCGTACAGGAGGCGCGACTCGGTCGGGGTGAGGGAGATATCCGCCCCGTTGACGGTGGCCGCCCGCCGCCCCAGCTCCAGCGCGAGCCCGGGGCCCAGCACGATCCGCTGGCCGGGCAGACGATCGCCCAGGCGCCGGAGCACTCGGTTGATCCGCGCGCGCAGCTCCGGGTAGTGGTAGGGCTTCGTGACGTAGTCCTCGGCCACCTCGTCGAGGAGCTCCGCCTTGGAGTCGGCCGCGTCGATTGCGGTCAGCACGATGATCGGGAGATCGGCCCGGGACTTGATCTCGCGGGCCAGGGAGATCCCGTCCAGGCGCGGCATCATCATGTCGAGCAGGACGAGGTCCGGCCAGGCGTTCTCCAGGCGGCGCAGCGCTTCCATGCCATCCCGGGCCGTCGCCACGTCGTAGCCGTCGGCGCGCAGTTGCTCTGCCAGGACGACCAGCAGGTTCGCGTCGTCGTCCACCAGGAGGAGTCGCGCCGGGCGTTCGTGGCCGCCCGGCCCGCCGGGGATGAGCACCTCCCGAGGATAGCCCACGCTCGGGCGGG
>CAZKXK010000077.1:0-1390 GCA_964556585.1 uncultured Anaerolineaceae bacterium | reverse complement strand
TATGCGACTTGCGGGCATACGGACACCGGCCGGCCTGTCGATGCCGTCCATGCGGCCAGCGCCATTTGCTGCCATCGATATGTCCGCTACGGGCATATCGGCCGGAGGGTGCCTCCAGGCCGTATTCGCCGGCGAGCGGCCGCCCGCATACGCCGGGCCCACGAGGCCGCCCGCATACGCCGGGCCAGGCAGATCGGCCGCCGCGCTTACTCCGCCCGAGGGTCGAAGAAGCGACAGCGCGGGGCGACGGGGCAGCGATCGCAGGCGGGCCGGCGGGCATCGCAGGTGCGTCGTCCGTGCTGGATCAGCAGCACGTGCGCGGCGTAGAACTGGTTCGGCGCGAGCACGTGCCCGTAGATCTCGTGCTGCTCGTCGGGGCCGGCCGTCGGTGGCGCCAGCCCGATCCGGCGGCTGACCCGTTCGACGTGCGTGTCCACCGGCATGAGCGGCATCCCGAAGCAGAACAGCAGCACGATCGAGGCGGTCTTGCGGCCGATTCCCGGGATCGCCGTCAGCCAGTCGCGCGCCTCGCGCGGTGGCAACCCGGCGAGGAATCCCAGGTCGTAGCCGCCGCTCCGTTCCCGGATCGTCCGGAGAGCCGCCTGGATCCGCGGCGCCTTCTGGTTCGCGAGCCCGCCGATCCGGATCACGTCGATCAGTGCGCCGACATCCTCGCCCTCCACCGCCGACCAATCCGGCGGAGCGCCCGGCGCCAGCCCGACGCCGCCCCAGCCCTCGGGCGGCGCCTCCGTCCCGTCGGGCCGGACCAGGCGGTGGGTCATGATCGGCCCGCCGGATGGGTAGGTCGCCCGCAGGGCCTCGAAGGCTCGTTCGGAGTTGAGGTCCGCCGTGTTCTGGGAAAGGATCGTGAGGACCAGCTCGCTCACCGGATCCAGGCGCTGCGCCGGCGCCGGCACGCCGTACAGCCCGCTCAGCCGTTCGATGACGAAGTCGACGAGCCCGGGCCGGCGGCGCCGGAGGTTGCGCGCCCACGCCAGGGCGGGGTCGACGGGGCGGCGAGCGCGGACGGTTCGCGCGGTGGCGGTGCGCGGAGCTCGGGGGCTCACCGGATGACCTCGACCTCGTAGCGCGCGATCCAAGGGGCGGAGGTGGCGATCGGAATGCCTTCCTGTTGCCGTTCGACGGTCTCGACCATACGCGGAGCATGACTCAGTCCGTGGACTTCGTCGACGACCTCCGGCAGGCTTGCCCGCGTCCGAGCACGGCGCGCCGCCGAGCATGACACGCGGTCGGATGAGAACGGCGCCGTGGCGAGCGCGGTCCGGAGCTGGGACCGAGCGCCGTCGGAAACTGGGGCCGAGCGCCGTCGGGAACTGGGACGAGCGTGGTCCGGAGCTGTGACGATCGCGATCGGGAGGTACTGTCGCGG
>CAZKXK010000076.1:0-9359 GCA_964556585.1 uncultured Anaerolineaceae bacterium | reverse complement strand
GCGCTGTCCGACCTGGAGATCCGGGGCGCCGGCAACATCCTCGGCGGCGAACAGTCCGGCCACATGGCGGCGGTCGGCTTCGACCTCTACACGAGGCTGCTCGCGGAGGCCGTGGAGGAGCGCAAGGCGAGCTGGGAAGGCCGAGCTGCGGCCCTCGAACCGGCCGGCGCCACGGTGGACCTTCCCGTCGACGCCCACCTTCCTGACGCCTACGTGCCCGACGAGGCGGCGAAGCTCGAGCTCTACCGGCGCCTGGCGCGTGCCCGGACGCCCGGCGACCTCGCGTCGTTCCGCCAGGAGGTGGCCGACCGGTTCGGACCCCCGCCGCCGGCGGTTCTCCGGCTCGTGGAGGTGGCCGAGCTGCGCCTCGCTGCCGAGGCGGCCGGGATCACGTCCCTCGCCCGCGAGGAGGGCCAGCTCGTGGTGCGCTTCGGCTCGGGTCTTTCCCGGGGCGAGGCGATGCGCCTGATCGCGGGCGCGCCGCTCCCGGGCGTGCGGCCGGGCGACGTGACGTTCGCCGCGAGCCAGGTCCGGATCCGCGTCCCGCGGGACGCGGCGCGCGCGTGGGCGCTCACCCAGGCGATCGTCACCCGCGTGGCCGCGGCGCGCGGCTCGTCGAACGGCGCTCAGGCGTCGGTGGACAGCTCCTCGCCCGGCCGGAACCGGTAGCCGATGCCGTAGCTCGTCTCGAGGAACCGCCGGGCCGGTGCCACCTCGGCAAGCTTCGCCCGCAGGTTGCGGATCGTCACCCGGAGCAGGTGGATGTCGTCGCGGTATCCGGCGCCCCAGACCGCGGTCAGCAGCTCCGCGTGCCCGACCACCGATCCCGGGCGCTCGGCGAGGTGGCGCAACAGGCGATACTCCGTCGGCGTCAGGTGGATCTCCACCCCGTCTGCCGTGACACGATGGCCGCGCCCGTCGATGACGAGCCCGGGGTGGTGGATCTCGTCGCCGGCGATCGCCGTGGCCCGGACGTCGGCCCGCCGGAGCACGGCCTCGATGCGCGCCATCAGCTCGGGGAAGCTGAGCGGCTTCGTCACGTAGTCGTCGGCGCCCGCGCCCAGCCCGCGGATCTTGTCCTGCTCACTGTCGCGCGCGGTGACGAGGAGGATCGGGACGAGGCTGGCGGCCCGGATCCGCTCGATCACGTGCCAGCCGCTGAGGCGGGGCAGGCTGAGGTCGAGGAGGACCAGGTCGGGCTCCTCCGCCTCGAAGCTCACGATCGCCGCGGCGCCGTCGCGCGCCACGCGAGGCCGCCAGCCGTGCTGCCCCACCCAGAGCGCCAGCAGGTCGGCGAACTCGGGCTCGTCCTCGACGATGAGGATTCGCGCCCCGGGACGCGGGTCGGGGATCATCCGCGAACCGGCAGGCGGAAGGAGATCGACGTGCCACGCCGGGTCGTGTCCAGCCGGATCCAGCCCCCGTGCGCCTCGACCAGGCGGCGACAGACGTAGAGGCCCAGGCCGCTGCCGGGGATCCGGGACTCGCGCACGCGCCCGCCCCGGAAGAATCGGTCGAACACCTGCGCCTGCTCGGCAGGATCCACCCCCACGCCGTCGTCGGCGAAGGTCACGATCACGGAGTCCGGGGGCAGGTGGCGGGCCCGGATCGTGATGGAGGCGCCCATGCCCGCGTACTTCTGCGTGTTGGCCGCCAGGTTCGCCAGGACCTGCCGGATGCGCCGCGCGTCCACGTGGACCGGCGGCAGGGTGGGCAGGTCCAGCGTGATCGGCGGGACCCCGAGAAGCTCGCCCTGCTCGGTCGCGAACGCCCGCAGCAGGGTCTCCAGGCTGACTGGCGCGCGTTCCAGCTGAAGCTGGTCGCTCTCGATCCGCGATACGTCGATCACGTCGTCCACGAGCGCACTCAGCCGGTCCACCGCGTCCCCGATTCGCTCCAGGTGCTGGCGGCTGGTCGGCGCGTCGAGGCCCAGGTGGAGGAGGCTCTGCGAATGACCGCTGATCAGGGCGAGGGGGGTTCGCAGCTCGTGCGAGATTGCGGCGACGAAGCTCGACTTGAGCGCATCGAGGGCGCGCGCTTCGCGCAGGTCCCGCAGGACCGCCACCACGCCGGCTGGCGAGCCCGTCATCTGCGCGTAGCTCGCCGCGACGGGGATCGTGGCAGCGTCCAGGCCCGCGATGACCTGCTCACGGACGAGCGGCCGGCCATGGGTGAGGACCTCCCGGAATGGGCAGGTGCGCCCGCAGCCGCGCGGGCCGCCCGATTCCGGCAGGCAGCCGAGGAAGGCTTCGCAGGTTGCCCCGATCCCTTCGCGCTCCGCGGCACCGACGAGCCGCGCCGCTGCGCCGTTGAGCCGCGTGATCCGGCAGTCCGAATCGACCGCGATGATCGCGTCGCTTGCGCCGTCGAGGATCGCGGCGAGCGTCGCCCGCTCGTGGACGAGCGCGCCGCGCAGCTGGGCGGCGCGGAACGCGAGGGCCAGCTCGCGCCGGACGAGCCCCAGGTAGCGAGCGTGCCCCGGGTCCAGCGTCCCACCGCGCCGGGACCTGACCGCGAGATAGCCCAGCGCGACGTGGCCCGCCCCACCGGTGCCGAGCGCATGGCTCTCCTCGAGCGGGACGCCGAACCAGCCCGCGCGCGTCGCCCAGCGTTCAGCCGCGCTCGAGTCCGTGAACCGCGCCGGGAGGTCGGCGCCGGAGAGGGTATCGCCGTCCGGCTCGCCTGGCGCGGCGCCCTCCGTCACCTCGAGCGCCGCGATTCGGTGGAGCGTCCGCCGGGCGGGAGCCGCCAGCCAGAGTGCGGCCGCGCCAGCGCCGCTCGTCCGGGCGATCTCCGCCAGGACCGCCGGTGCCAGCTTCTCCAGGTTGTCGCCGGAGGCCAGCAGCTGGCTCAGCTGGTACTGGGCGAACATCGCGTCGGCCTCGCGCTGAGCCTCGTCGAAGGCTCGCCGCCGCTCGTCCTCCAGGCTCGCGACGCGCACCCGGAGCTGATCGCCCTCGCTCAATGAGCGCGTCGCGAGGGGCGCCATCCCCGCCGTCCGTCGAGCATCGAACGGATCAACAGGAAGCAGGATGTCGCGCCCGGGTCGCGGTGCCCGCGCGATCGCTCGCCGAGCCGGAGGGCAAGCCCGCGCCGGGCGACCATGGGGATCGTGGCCCGAACGCCCGCCCGGGCGGCCCGCGCAGCCCGGACGAACGCCTCGTCGGGCGGGAGCCCGGACGCGGCCCCGGCGAGGAGCGCCTGGACCGCGGGCTCCAGGGCATCCAGGATCGTCTTGTCTCCGAGCACGCACCGCCCGCGCCGGGCCAGGCCCGCCCGCCCCGCGTCGAGAGCGTGGGCCAGGGTGGGGAGGTCGACGACGTGCAGCCCGTCGAGCGCGAAGCCCGCTTCGATGAACAGCGTCCCGTAGAGCGGGCCACTGGCTCCTCCGACGCTTCCGACCAGCGTATGCCCGATCCGCCGCAGCAGGGCTCCCACGTCCAGGGGCCCGACCGCCTCCGCGGGCGCCTCGTCCGTGAGCGCACGGACCACCGCCTGCAGGCCCGTCGTCATGTTCGTGCCGTGATCGCCATCCCCGAGCGCGGCATCCAGCCGGTCCAGGAGCGCCTCGTGCCGCGCGATCGTCGCCGCCGCGCGCGCGATGAAAGCGACCACGTCCTCGGCGGTGATCGTCACCTCGATGGCGCCGGCACCCACCGTTCTCCGGTCGGCTCGTCCTAGACTCATGCACCACAGAGTCTACCCTCCGTCGCGGGCCATCCGCGGTGGCTCGGGGCGGACCCGCCCGGTGCGCGGAGGTGCCCGATGGTCGCGCTCGTCCTCGTCGGCCACAGCCCGGAGCTGCTGCGGGGGCTCCGGGCGATGCTGGCCCAGGCCGCGCCGGAGACTCCGGTCAGCGTGGCCGGTGGCACGGACGCCGGCGCTCTCGGGACGAGCGCCCCGCGAATCCTCCGTGCCGTGCGCGCGGCCCTCGCCGACGCGCCGGACGGCGTCGTCGTGCTGCTCGACCTGGGAAGCGCGGCGCTCGCGCTCGAGATGGCGCTCGACGACCTCGGCCCGGCCGACCGGGTCCGGGTCCGGGTCAGCCGGGGCGCTCTCCTCGAGGGTGCGGTGCGCGCGGCGGTCGAAGCCTCCGGCGGCGCCGCGCTGGCTGCGGTCCTCGCGGCCTCGGAGGTCCCGCCCGGGACCGACAAGCTCCCCGACGACTGGCCGGCCGACGGGAGGCCCCCCGGGTGACCGCGCGACGGCGCTCCACGTGAGCGGCGCCCTCGTCGCCGGCTGGCTGCGCCTGGCAGCGGCCCGGATCGCGGCCCAGCGCATCTACCTGACCGAGCTCGACGCGGCAATCGGCGACGGCGATCACGGGATCAACCTGCACCGTGGCTTCGGGACGCTCGAAACGCGGCTGGCGGCGGGCGACGGCGAGCGCGATGCCCCGGGGCCGCTCCTGGTCCTGGCCGGCCGCGCCATCACCGGCACCGTCGGCGGCGCGAGCGGCGCGCTCTACGGCCGCGCGTTGATGCGCGCCGGGGCCGCCCTGGAGGCCCGGAGCTCCGATCTGCCGGCCAGGCCGGCGCAGCTCGTGGGGGTCTTCTGGGCCGCGGTCGACGGCGTGGCAACGCTCGGCCGTTCCCGGCCCGGGGAGAAGACGATGCTCGACGCGCTCATCCCGGCCGCCGTCGCGTTCGAGGCGGCCGGGGGTGCCGACGCCGACCTGGCCACCGCGACGCGTCGCGCGGCAGACGCCGCCGAGGCCGGGGCGCTCGCGACGCTGCCGCTCGTCGCGACGAAAGGTCGCGCGAGCTACCTCGGCGAGCGATCCGCTGGCCACCTGGACCCGGGGGCCGTATCGAGCGCGCTGATCCTCCGAGCGCTCGCGGACGTCACCGCCGGCCGCGCCTGACTCATTGCCGGGCCCGTGCTTCCGGCCGACGCCGCTCCGCCCGACCGCCGCTGCAACGCTCCTGCAACCTAGACGTTTCCTTGACGTTTCCTGCCGCACGGCTGGCGTACGGTTCAGCCAACAGTGCTCGAGGGCACTGTGGCGTCGGCGTGATCGGCCGCAACGCGACCCGGGCCGGGGTCGCGATCGCGTCAGCGGAGGGATCAGGCGAAGTTCGCAGCCGGCGTTGGTGTCCACCCATCAGAGGGAGTGAGCATGACTGCAGAAAAATTCGTAGCCGACCTGGTCGGGACAATGATCCTGATCCTCCTGGGCGACGGCGTTGTCGCGGGCGTCCTCCTCAACAAGTCGAAGGCGTTCGCGGGCGGCTGGATCGTCATCACGCTGGCGTGGGGACTCGCCGTCTTCTCGGGCGTCGTCGTGTCGGGCCCGTACAGCGGCGCACACCTCAACCCGGCGGTCACGCTGGGCCTCGCCGTTGCCGGCAAGACCCCGTGGGACCAGGTGCCGGCCTACTGGATCGCCCAGTTCATCGGGGCGTTCATCGGCGCCACGCTCGTGTTCCTGCACTACTACCCGCATTGGGCTGAGACCGAGGACCCGGGCCTGAAGCTCGCTGTCTTCTGCACCGGCCCGGCCATCCGCAGCCCGCTCTGGAACCTGGTCTCGGAGATCATCGGGACGTTCGTCCTGATGTTCGTGATCCTGTGCTTCGGCGCGAACACCGCGAGCCTGGGCCCCTTGGCCGTTGCGCTCCTCATCGTCGTGATCGGCCTCTCGCTTGGAGGCACGACCGGATACGCGATCAACCCCGCCCGCGACCTGGGGCCGCGGATCATGCATGCCATCCTGCCGATCCCCGGCAAGGGCAGCAGCGACTGGGAGTACGCGTGGATCCCGGTTGTCGGCCCGCTCATCGGCGGCGCGATCGCCGGTGTCTTCTGGGTCGCGGTCTACCAGAACTTCATCCTCAAGGTCTTCACGAACTGACCCTGATCTCTGGCGGGATCCTCGTGATCCCGAGCGCCGGCGGCCACGGCCCCGCCGCCGGCGCTCCGAACGGTCCCTTCGACAACCTTGAGCATCCGTCGTTGACTCGCCACTGGAGGAGCGCATGAAGAAGCTCATCAACACCCCCGAGCGCGAGGTCGACGAGGCGCTCGCCGGCATGGCCGCCGCGCACCCCGATCTCATCCGGGTCGAGGAGCCGAACATCATCGTTCGCAAGGACGCGCCCCGCAAGGGCAAGGTTGGCGTCATCTCCGGCGGTGGCTCCGGCCACGAGCCGATGCACGGCGGCTTCGTCGGGCTCGGCATGCTGGACGCGGCCTGCCCCGGCGCCGTCTTCACCTCGCCCGTCCCGGAGCAGATGCTCGCCGCCACGAAGGCGGTCGACGGTGGCGCCGGTGTCCTTCACATCGTGAAGAACTACACCGGCGATATCATGAACTTCGAGATCGCGGCCGAGATGGCGCAGGCGGAAGGGATCGAGGTTGCCTCGGTCGTGATCGCCGACGACGTCGCCGTGAAGGACTCGCTCTACACCGCGGGCCGCCGCGGAGTCGGCGGCACGGTGCTCGCCGAGAAGATCGTCGGAGCGGCCGCCGAGGCCGGCGCCGACCTCAAGACCGTCACCGCCCTCTGCCAGAAGGTCCAGGACAACGTCCGTTCGATGGGCATGGCCCTGACCTCCTGCACCGTGCCCGCCGCCGGCAAGCCGACCTTCGACATCTCCGACGACGAGATGGAGATCGGGATCGGCATCCACGGCGAGCCCGGACGTCGCCGGGAGGCGCTCAAGCCGGCCGACGAGATCGTCGAGATGCTCGTCACGCCGATCCTCGAGGAGGGCATCTTCGCCAGCGGCGACCGTGTCCTCGCCTTCGTCAACGGCATGGGCGGCACGCCGCTCATCGAGCTGTACGTGGCCTATCGCAAGGTCAACGAGATCCTGACGGGACGCGGGATCACGATCGCACGCAACCTGGTCGGGAGCTACATCACGTCGCTCGAGATGGCGGGATTGTCGATCACGCTCCTCAAGCTCGACGATGAGCTGCTCCGGTACTGGGACGCGCCGGTCAAGACGCCCGCCCTCCGCTGGGGAGTCTGAGACCCGTGATCTCCACAGGCGACTTCTCGCGGTTCCTCGAGACGTTCGCCGCCCGGATCCACGCCGCGAAGGAGGAGCTGACCGAGCTCGACTCCGCCATCGGCGACGCGGACCACGGGATCAACATGGACCGCGGGATGACCGCCATCCTGGAGCTCCTTCCGGGGCTCCAGGATGGGGACGCCGGAACGCTCTTCAAGCAGACCGGCATGAAGCTCATCTCCACGGTCGGCGGGGCCAGCGGGCCCCTCTACGGGACGTTCTTCCTCCGCCTCGGCACTGCGTTCGGAACGGCCGCCGAGATCGGCCCCACCGAGCTTGCAGCCGGGTTCCGCGCCGGGCTCGAGGGCGTGATCGCCCGCGGCAAGGCCGGGCTCGACGACAAGACGATGGTCGACGCCATGGTGCCCGCCGTCGCCGCGCTCGAGGCGGGCATCGCGGACCTCCCGGCCGCGCTCGACGCCGCCGCGATCGCGGCGGCCGAGGGACGCGACCGGGTCACACCGCTCGTGGCTCGCAAGGGCCGGGCGAGCTACCTCGGGGAGCGTTCCGCCGGCCACCAGGATCCTGGGGCGACGAGCACCACGATCCTCTTCGAATCCCTTCGCGACGCTTTGCGCGCCGGCTAGGTCCGGCGGGCGCCATCCAGATCCGTATGGAGAGAAACATGACGAAGTACGTCGGCGCGCTCGACCAGGGCACGACGAGCACCCGCTTCATGATCTTCGACCACGCCGGTGCCGTCGTGGCCGTCGACCAGAAGGAGCACGAGCAGATCTACCCGAAGCCGGGCTGGGTCGAGCACGACCCGATGGAGATCTGGACCCGCTCCCAGGAAGTCATCAAGGGGGCCCTCGCCAAGGCCGGCATCAAGGCCGCGGATCTTGCCGCGGTCGGGATCACGAACCAGCGCGAGACCACGGTGGTCTGGGATCGCAAGACCGGCAAACCGGTCTACAACGCGATCGTATGGCAGGACACCCGAACCGACCAGATCTGCGCCGCGCTGGCCGCGGACGGTGGGTCGGATCGTCTCCGGCCGAAGACCGGCCTTCCGTTGGCCACCTATTTCTCCGGCCCCAAGGTCAAGTGGATCCTCGACAACGTCGCGGGCGCCCGGGCCAAGGCCGAGGCCGGTGATCTCCTGTTCGGCAACATCGACAGCTGGTGCATCTGGAACCTGACCGGCGGCGTGTCGGGCGGCGTCCATGTCACGGACGTCTCCAATGCCAGCCGGACCCTGATGTTCAACTACACCACCCTCGAATGGGATCCCGAGCTCTTCGGGCTCCTGGGCGTCCCGAAGGGCATGCTCCCGACCGTCAAGGCCTCGTCCGAGGTCTACGGCACCGCCGTTGGCGACCTGGCCGGCGTTCCCGTTGCCGGCGACCTCGGCGACCAGCAGGCGGCCCTGTTCGGCCAGACGTGCTTCTCCCCCGGCGAGGCGAAGAACACGTACGGAACCGGCTGCTTCATGCTCCTCAACACGGGCACGAAGGCCGTTCCGTCGAAGAACGGCCTCCTCACCACCCTGGGCTACAAGATCGGCAAGCAGCCGGCCGTGTACGCCCTCGAGGGGTCCATCGCGATCACCGGCGCCCTCGTGCAGTGGCTCCGCGACAACCTCGGGATGATCGAGAAGTCTTCCGACATCGAGGCGCTCGCCGCCACGGTCGAGGACAACGGTGGCGTCTACTTCGTCCCGGCCTTCAGCGGCCTCTTCGCGCCGTACTGGAAGAACTCCGCGCGCGGCGTCATCGCCGGCCTGACCCGGTACGTCAACAAGGGCCACATCGCGCGTGCCGTCCTCGAGGCGACCGCGTGGCAGACCCGCGAGGTCCTCGACGCCATGAACGCCGACTCCGGCGTTCCGTTGACGGCCCTCAAGGTCGACGGCGGCATGGTCTTCAACAACCTGCTCATGCAGTTCCAGTCGGACGTCCTGGGCGTCCCGGTCATCCGCCCGAAGGTTGCCGAGACGACGGCCCTCGGCGCGGCCTACGCGGCCGGCCTCGCGGTCGGCTACTGGGCCGAGGTCGAGGACCTTCGCGCCAACTGGGCGAAGGACCACACCTGGGAGCCCAAGATGGACGCGGCGCTCCGTGACAAGGAGTACGCGCTCTGGAAGAAGGCCGTCACGCGGACCTTCGACTGGGCCGAATAGGCGTTCTCGCATCGCAATCCGGGGCCCCTCGGCAATGCCGGGGGGCCCCGGAACACGTCAGGCGGGCGCGGCCCGCGGGTTCATCGCACACACAGGGGATCGAGGTGAGCAGCATGGGTGAGTCGCACGCCTACGACGTCCTCGTCGTCGGCGCGGGTGCGACGGGGGCCGGTGTGCTCAGGGACCTGGCGCGGCGGGGCCTTCGCACGCTGCTCGTG
>CAZKXK010000075.1:0-9427 GCA_964556585.1 uncultured Anaerolineaceae bacterium | reverse complement strand
GGACGCTTAGAGGCGTCCCGTACACCGCGGCCGTGGAGCTGAAGACGAGCCGGCGCACGCCGGCCTGGCGCAGCGCCTCGAGGAACGCGACGCCGCCGGCCACGTTCTCGCGGTAGTAGAGCGCCGGGTTCTCGATGGACTCGCCCACGAGCGAACGCGCCGCGCAGTGGAGGACGGCGTCGACGGGCGTGCTCGCGAGGAGCGGCGCGACCGTCGCCGGATCGCCGTAGCTTCCCTGGACCAGCCGGACGTCGGCCGGGAGGGCGTCGCGGTGCCCCTTCGAGAGGTCGTCCAGGACGAGGACGTCGTGGCCGGCGGCGACGAGCGCCTCCACGGAGACGGAGCCGACATAGCCGGCGCCGCCGGTGACGAGCACGCGCATCTCAGGACCTCCCGGTGAGCCGGCGCAGGATGCCGCGCCGTTGCGGCGCGACGTCGGGCGCGGCGCTGCTGGATTGGGGCGGGACCGCTGGCGCCGGTGGGACCGCCGGCACGGGTGAGACCGCGGGCTCGGGCGCGTCATCCGGCGGCAGATCGTCGCCGCGTTCGCGGATGACCTCCTCGAGCCGGGCGACCATCCGGCCCGCCTGTGCATTCTCGGGATCGATCCCGCGGGCACGCCGTGCAAGCACGAGCGACGCGCGTTCGTCGCCGCGCTCGAGCGCAACGCGGGACAGACCGACCAGCGCGATGGCGTTGACCGGGTCGTGCGCCAGTGTCTGCGCGTAGATCTGCTCGGCCTGGTCGAGAAGGCCCAGGGACAACGCGTTCTCCGCCCGGAGCAGCTGCTCGATCACGCGGGATCGGTCCCCGCGGACGCCGCGCCCCTGTCGGGCGGGCCGGCCGGCGGCTCGGCGGCGACCAGCTCGCGAGCACGGGTGAGCAGGAGCGAACGGTCGTTGAGCATCGGGTCCACCAACACCAGCTCGAGGAGGCGGTCCAGGAGCGACCCGACCGCGGGCCCGGCCGGGATGTCGAGGGCCTGCATCAGGTCGCTCCCGTCGACGGCCAGGCCCGGAAGGTCGAGCGCGACGCGTGCCTCGAGCTGGGCGTGGCAGCGCGCGCGCAGCGACTCCAGGTCATTCGCGTCCGCGGGGAGCCCGCTCCCGACGTTGTCGGCCGCCCGCAGGTCGAGCACGTCCTCGACCGCTGAGGCGCCACAGCGCCGGATGAAGCGGCGCACCGCGGCATCGGTCCAGCCGGGGTCGTAGGCGAACATGTGGTGGCGGACCAGGTTCGCGGTGTCCATGGTCAGGAAGCGCGGGGCATGGAGCTCGGTGAGCCAGGCCTCCGCGAGGGATGCGCCGACCGTCTCGTGGCCCACGAAGTGCCCGTCCGCGAACGTCGCCGGCTTGCCGATGTCATGCAGGAGGGCCGCCAGGCGCAGGAGCGGCGGCTCGTCGCGGGCAGGTTGTGGCACCGCGTCGACGGTCCGGCAGGTGTGGTCCCAGAGATCCTCGCCGGGCACCTTGCCCTGCGGCACGCCCCGCTGGCGGGCGAGCTCGGGGGCGATCGCGGCCAGCAGGCCGGTCTCCTGCGCCAGCCGCAGCCCGACGGATGGCACCGGGGCGGCCAGCAGGGTGAGGAGCTCCGCGAGCACCCGCTCGCCGGAGAGCGAGCGCGCCAGCGCCGCGTTCTCTGCGATCGCGGCCAGTGTCCGTGGCTCGATCCCGAACCCGAGCGTGGCCGCGAAGCGAGCCGCGCGCAACATCCGGAGAGCATCCTCGCGGAACCGCGTGGCCGGATCGCCGACGGCGCGGAGGATCCCGGCCGCGAGGTCGGCCCGGCCGCCGAACGGGTCGCGGATCGCGGCGGGGTCAACGAAGGGGTTGGCGGCGCCGTCGGTCGGGCTGCCCGGGGCGGGACCGGTTCCGGCGGCTTCCTCGTCGACGGCGAGCGCCATGGCGTTCACCGTGAAGTCGCGGCGGGCCAGGTCGTCGTCGAGACGCTCGCCGAAGACCACCTCGTCCGGCCGCCGATGATCCGAGTAGGTGCCGTCGTGGCGGTAGGTCGTGACCTGGTACGTCGCGCCTCCGACGTCGATCTCGACCGTCCCGAACCGGTTCTCGTAGAGCACGTCCGGGAAGAGCGCGACGACCTGCTCCGGGCGCGCGCTCGTCGTCATGTCCCAGTCCGCTGGTTCCACGCCGCGCAGGAGGTCCCGGACGCAGCCGCCAACGAGGTATGCCTCGTACCCGGCTCGATGGAGCGTGGATCCAATGGCCCGGACCTCCGCCGGGATCGGATCCTCGGATGCGGATTCGGGCGGGTGCGGCCTGCCGCCGGCCGGCGGACGGGTGGGTTCGGGCCGGCTCGTCAATTCTTGCCGAGGAAGAGGTAGTCCCGCCACGGCTCGTTCCGGGCATCTGCCAGGAACGGGGTGAAGATCGAATAGACGTCGCTGCGCGGCTCGAAGGGCGCCCGGAGGAGGCGGAAGCGTGCCTCTTCGGGCGTGCGGCCGCCCTTGCGGTGGTTGCAGCTCCGGCAGGCGGTGGCCAGGTTCTCCCAGGTGTGCGTCCCGCCGCGATGGCGCGGGATCACGTGGTCGAGCGTGAGATCCGTGCCCTGGCGGCCGCAGTACTGGCAGGTGTGGTGGTCCCGCGCGAAGACCTCGCGCCGGCTGAGCTTGACGCGCGGGCGGGGCCGGCGGACCTGGTGCTGGAGGCGGATCACCGACGGCGCGCGGTACGCGGCGCGCGGCGTGTGGAACGTCTGGTGGTCGTACTCCACGACCTCCGCCTTGAACCCGAAGACCAGGCGGAAGGCCCGCGGTACGTTGCAGACGTTGAGCGGCTCGTAGTTCTGGTTCAGCACGAGCACCACGCCGTCCATGCGCCGCGATCGTAGCAGGAGCGGACCGCGGGCGAGTCGGTCAGCGCCCGTGCGGGGCGGGGCGCGCCGGCGCTACCAGCCGGCGGCCTGGGTCGCCATCCGGTCCCGGCGCAGCCAGACCCAGAGCGCGAGCAGGAACCGGAGCACCAGGCTGATCCCGTAGGAGGCGCACCAGATGCAGATCGCGTCGATCACGAAGACCTGCAGGAACGTGAAGTAGAGCTCGAAGGTGACGCCGACGAGGCTGAGACCGTAGTGCGTCGCGAGCAGGCGCCGATCACCGCTTCGCCACCAGCCCAGCGCGGCCACGAGCAGGACCAGGCTCAGGCCCACCCCGAAGACCGCGACCGGGACGCCGCCGATCCGGCTGTACTGGGATTGCGCGACCGTCTCGCAGCCCCGGACCGGGCCGCAGACGGGGACGCCGCCGCCCAGCTCCACGATGGAGAGGTACGAGGCGACCGCGAGCCCGAACAGGTCGAGCGCGGCCAGGACAAGCGCCGGATGGGTCCGGCGCAGACGATCGATCATCTCTCGAGGGTGCGGCTCGAGCGGGCGCTCGTCACGGGCCGAACGGCACGCCGTCCGATGCCGCCTGGCGCGACCGGTCGCAAAGCAGGATGTGGCGCGGCCGGCACGCCGCGGGAGGCCGGGTCGGCGCGGGAGGCTGAGTCGGCGCGGGAGGCCGGCGTGGCCGATTCGGCCGGTGCGCCGCCGGACCGGGTCCGCGCGGGAGGCCGGTGCCGCGCCCGCCCGCCGCGTACGCTGCGGGGATGCTGCTCGGGATCGACCACCTGGTCATCGCGGTCCGGGACCCGGATGCGGCCGCGGCGGAATTCGAGGAGGTGCTCGGACTCGCCGCCACGGGCGGGGGTCGCCACGAGCGGGCGGGATCGTTCAATCGGCTCATCTTCCTGGGCGACAGCTACATCGAGCTGATCGGCATCCGGGACCGGGCGCTGGCGGCCGCCAATCCGATCGGCGCCGCGGCGGTCACGGCCCTGGATGCCGGTTCGGTCGGCCTCGTGACGTGGGCGATCGCGACGGACGGCGCACGCCGCGAGGTCGCCTCGCTCCGGGTTGCAGGCTCCCCGATCGGCGACGCCGTGCCTGGCGAACGCCATCGCCCGGACGGTGGGGTGGTTCGCTGGCACACGGCCGCCGCCGCGCCGCTCGGCCCCGGCCGGCCGCCGTTCCTCATCGAGCACGAGCTTGCGGGACCCGAGTGGGGCGAGGAGGTGCGCCGGGCACGTGCCACGTTCGTCCACCCCTTCGGCGGCGCGGCGCAGCTCATCGGCCTCGAGCTCGCTGTCGAACACCCAGCCGATGCTGCGGCCGAGTTCGCGCGCACGCTTGGGCTCGCGTTCGACCCCGCGGCCGGCGACGAACCCGGTGACCTGGAGGCGCGCGTCGGTGGCCAGTCGATCCGGCTCGTCGGGTCGGGCCCGGCGTCGGCCGGTCCGCCTGCCCGCGTCGGGCTCCTGGCAACCGCGGGCGAGCGCCTCCTGGTCGACGTCTGCGGGGTTCGGTTCGCGCGCCTGTGACGTGCGCGCGCGTGTGAGAGACGCGCAGGCGCACATGGCCCGGGGCCAGGTTACTCCAGGGCGGGGACGATCTCGACGCTGTCGCCGGCCGCAACCGGGCCCTCGACGATCACCCGGGCGTACCAGCGGGCGTCCTCCGGGTGGAGCTTCGGGCTGATCCGGGCAATCTGCCGATCCACGAACCAGTGGGCGATGGTCTGGCACGGTGCCGCGTGCTTGGTGAGCTCCAGGACGAGCCCT
Organism: uncultured Anaerolineaceae bacterium; assembly: GCA_964556585.1. Lineage (GTDB taxonomy): Bacteria > Chloroflexota > Limnocylindria > Limnocylindrales > CSP1-4 > CTSoil-043. The sequence continues at coordinate 4,811 of CAZKXK010000075.1, read as the reverse complement.
CCGCCGCCGATCGCGAGGCGGCTGCCCGGGCCAAGGGCGGCCCAGTCGATTCCTTCGAGCGTCAGGTTCTCCCCGTATGCGCCGGGAAACGCCTGGTGGCCGTCGGCCCCCACCCGCGCGAGCGCCTCGACCGAGTAGATCGACACGGCCTGCAGCTCGCCGCCGTGGATCGGCTCGGGCTCGGTGTGACCGTCGCCGTCGAGGCCTAGGCGCCGCACCGCGGTGCCGGGTACCGGCAGCTTCGGCACGCCGCCCTTCGAGACGTTGACCTGGTGAACGCGGCCGGCCCGGCCCGGGACGAGGCTGCTCATGGCGCGGAAGCCTACCCGAACCCGGCCGTTGCCAGCTGGACCGCCCGAGCCAGCACCGCGTCGAGCATCGCGGCCGTCAACCGGCCCGTGAACGTGTTCTGCTGGCTCGGGTGGAACGTGCCCACGAGCGTGTACGGCCCGGCGGTGGCCTCCGCCGCGTGGCCGAAGCGCGGCAGCGGGCGCGCCAGCCGGCCGTGCGTCGCCTCGACTGCGCGCAGCGCCGCCGCCCACCCGAACGCGCCGAGCGCTACGACGACGCGTGCGTCTACGAGCAGGGCCAGCTCGCGCTGGAGGAACGGCGCGCAGCGGTCTCGCTCTCCGGGTGTGGGCGCGTTGTCAGGAGGCGCGCACCGCACTGCCGCCGTGACGTAGACATCGTGGACGATCAGCCCGTCGCCGACCCCGGTCGAGGTGGGCTGGTTCGCGAGGCCGGCCCGATGGAGCGCGGCGAACAGGAAGTCGCCCGACCGGTCGCCGGTGAAAACCCGCCCAGTCCGGTTGCCGCCGTGCGCCGCCGGAGCCAGCCCCACCAGCGCGATGCGCGCCGCCGCGTCGCCCCAGCCGGGTACCGGCCGAGCCCAGTACCGCTCGCCGCGGAAGCGTGCCGGCGGGCTGGCGGCCGCGGCCTCGCGCCACGCGACGAGGCGCGGGCAGGCGCGGCACGTGGCGATCTCCCGGGCCAGGGCGTCCAGCGTGCCGTTCGCGCCGAGCGTGCCGGGGAGCTGCGGGGCCGCGGGATTATGCATGCGGCGATCGTAGCGAGCAACCCCACGCGGCGGGCCCCAACGTTCCCGGATAGCAATCCAGTGACTGTTATGCGCGGCGTCCGAGCCAGGCGCTGCTCGGACGCGTCGTCTCCACGCTCGGCCGCGCGGTCGCGTCGCCGTTCAGAGGGATTCGCGGGGGCCCAGGCGAACATACCAGCACCCCCACTGCTGACGCGGAGGAACACGACCACGGGGACAAACACGGGCGGAAGCGCCGCACGGCGCGGCCCCGACACGCCGTCACCGCCGACCTCCCCCGAGCCCCGTTCGGGCTCCTCTGACCCCTCGGCTATAATCGGGTCACGCGCGCGGGCGACGGCGCGACCCACGGCGGGCATGACCCCCCAGCCGGTCGCTCCCGGAACCTTCGCCGACCAGATCAGGGAACCCTGCCAGACATGACCGTCGAAACGTCCACCTGGGCGACCAAGAAGGGCCTGGCCCAGATGCTCAAGGGCGGCGTCATCATGGACGTCGTCACGGCCGAGCACGCCAAGATCGCCGAGGATGCCGGCGCCGTCGCCGTCATGGCGCTGGAGCGCGTGCCATCCGACATCCGCGCCACGGGCGGCGTCGCCCGGATGAGCGACCCGGCGATGATCGAGGGGATCATGGCGGCGGTGAGCATCCCGGTGATGGCGAAGGCCCGCATCGGCCACTTCGTCGAGGCCCAGATCCTCGAGGCGCTCGGGGTGGACTACATCGACGAGTCCGAGGTCCTCACGCCGGCCGACGAGGCGAACCACATCGACAAGCACGCGTTCAAGGTCCCCTTCGTGTGCGGCTGCCGCGACCTGGGCGAGGCGCTCCGCCGGATCTCCGAGGGCGCCGCGATGATCCGCACCAAGGGCGAGGCCGGCACCGGCAACATCGTCGAGGCGGTCCGCCACATCCGGACCGTCAACGCGGAGCTTCGCCGGCTCGCGTCCATGCGCGAGGACGAGCTGTTCGTCGCCGCCAAGGAGCTGCGCGCCCCGCTCGAGCTGGTCCGCGACGTTGCCCGGGCCGGTGCCCTGCCGGTGGTCAATTTCGTGGCCGGTGGCATCGCCACCCCGGCGGACGCCGCCCTCGCGATGCAGCTGGGGGCCGACGGCGTGTTCGTCGGCTCGGGCATCTTCAAGAGCGAAGACCCCGCTCGGATGGCGAACGCGATCGTCCAGGCGACCACCCACTTCGACAACCCGAAGATCCTGGCGGAGGTTTCGAAGGGGCTGGGGGCCGCCATGCGCGGGATCGCGATGGAGACGATCCCCGACGGCGAGCGCCTCGCTACGCGGGGCTGGTAGTCGACGACCGACGCGCGCCGCGGCGGAACCGGCCGGTGAGATGCACCGCCCGGATCCCGTCACGACGTCCCGCCGACGATCGACGACCCCGCGCCGGAGCCGCACCATGAAGATCGGCGTGCTGGCTGTCCAGGGCGCCTTCCGCGAGCACCTGGCGACGCTCGCCGCGATCGGCGTCGACGGGGTGGCCGTGCGCCTGCCGGCGGATCTCGACGGTGTCGCCGGCCTGATCCTGCCCGGCGGCGAGAGCACCACCATGCGCCAGCTCATCGAACGCTGGGGCCTGCGCGAGCCGATCCTCGCCCTTGCCCGTTCCGGGGCACCGATCTTCGGCACCTGCGCCGGGATGATCATCCTGTCCACCCAGATCGTCGGCGGCGAGGAGCCGGTCCTCCCACTGCTCCACGTCGTCGTGGAGCGCAACGCGTTCGGGCGCCAGCTCGACTCATTCGAGACGCAGCTTGCCGTGCCCGTGCTCGGCAGCACGCCGGTCCACGCGATCTTCATCCGGGCGCCGATCATCGAGGAGATCGGCCCGGAGGTGGACGTGCTCGCGCGCCTGGAGGATGGGCGGATCGTCGCGGTGCGCGAGAAGAACGTCATCGCCACCGCGTTTCACCCCGAGCTGACCGGCGAGACGCGCTTCCATCGCCTGCTCGCGACGATGGCCGCGGAGCACGCGGACCCCGCCGAGGGAAGCGGGCGGCGGCCCCATCCCACGCGACGCGCGAGGGCCGAGTCATGACCGGCAGGTCGGGGCCCGTTCCCGGCCGGGGCGGCAAGGTGCGCCCGGCCCGCCTGACGGACCTCTCCGCGCTCGGTGAGCTGTCGCGACTCGCCCAGGCGGAAGGGACCGGCGCGCGGTCGCTGGGGTTGCCGCTGGCCGGCCCGCCGATCGGCGTCTTCACGCTCTTCCGGCTGCCGCTCGGCGCGTTCCGGCCGAACGACCTGCTCTACATCCACGAGCTCGACGGGCACGTGGGCGGGCTCCTGCGAGTGGAACGCGACAGCGCCCGCGACGAGTGGACGATCGTCGAGCTCGACGCGATCGGCCTTGTGGACGCGGGCGACATCCGCTACCGGATGGTGCAGGCGTGCCTGCGCGACGGCTCCAAGCGCGGGGCGACCCGCTTCCACGTGGCCTGCGCGGACGTCGACGGCAACGTGGAGCTCTTCATGCAGGCCGGCTTCATGCGCTACGGGAACGAGCTGGTCTGCTTCCGGCCCTCCCGCCTGCCGTTCCCGGCGCCGCTCACCGAGGCCGAGTGCGGCGCCCTCGGGATCCGGACGGTCGGCTCCACGGACGCCGTGGCCCTGTTCCGCCTGTACAACAGCGTGACGCCCGCGCCGGTGGCGCGCCTGGAAATGAGCCGGATCACGGACTGGGAGCGGAACGCCTCCGGGTCGCTCATGCCGCGTTCCAGCCTGACGCCGATCCTCCGCTTCGCCGACGTGGAGTCGTTCCTGCAGGAGGCCCCGCGGGGCTCCGCTGACCCGACCCAGGTCCAGGGCTTCGTCCAGGTGGGCGTGGCCAAGGAGGACCAGCCGCACTACCTGCGGGTCCTGGCCCGGCCCGGGACCGACGCCGCGCCCCTCGTCCGGTTCGGCCTGGGCGTCATAGGGGCGCGGGCCGAGAAGCGCGACCACGGCCACGACCACGGGGTGATCTCCCCGGTCCGGACGTACGAATCGCCCCTCGAGCACCGCATGGAGGACGAGGGATTCACGACCATCGCGACCGTCACGCTCCTGATGAAGGAGACGCTCGTCCGCGTTGCCGAGCCGGCTCTTGTGCCGGCGATCCGCTGAAGGGGAGGGCATGGCCGACCATCCGACCCGCGAGTTGATCGACGATCTCGACGCGCTGCTGGACGCGCTGCCTGCCGAGATCGTGGCCGCGATCCACGCGCTACCGAACCAGACCGAGCTCATCGAGGTCGTGCTGGACCTCGGTCGCGTACCGGAGGCGCGCTTTCCCGACAGCGAGGTGATTCTCCTCGATCGCGAGGTTACCGAGGACGACATCGCGCTGGTCGTCGACAAGATCGGGACGTTCGGTGACGACAACCGGGCCGGCATCGAGCGGACGCTCCACCGGATCAGCGCGATCCGGAACCGGAGCGGCAAGATCGTGGGCCTGACCTGTCGCATCGGGCGGGCCGTCTACGGCACGATCGAGATCATCGGCGACTTCGTGGAATCCGGGAAGTCGATCCTGATCATGGGCCGGCCGGGCATCGGCAAGACCACGATGCTGCGCGAGGCGGCGCGCGTCCTGGCCGACGACCTGGGCAAGCGCGTCGTGGTGGTCGACACATCGAACGAGATCGCCGGCGACGGCGACATCCCCCACCCGGCCATCGGCAAGGCCCGCCGGATGCAGGTCCGGACGCCGTCCCTCCAGCACGAGGTGATGATCGAGGCGGTCGAGAACCACATGCCCCAGG
>CAZKXK010000074.1:0-9430 GCA_964556585.1 uncultured Anaerolineaceae bacterium | reverse complement strand
CCCCTCTGCTCGCCAGGCACCCCACGGCTCGCCGGCTGATCGGGCCGCCGCCGTCGCAGTGTAGGCCACGCACGGCCGCCGCCAGCTGCGCCTCGCGCCTATGCGCCAGGCCGACGGCGATCCCAGGCGGCTATCCGGTGAGCAGGTAGGGCGTGTTGTCGAGGCGTTCCGCGCCAATCGCAGTCACCAGGAAGCCGTCCTCCACCCGCAGCCCGCCCCAGGGCGCATTAAAGCAGGGGATGTCGACCGAGAGCACCATTCCCTCCTCGAGGAAGCCGGTGCTGCTCGGGCCGAAGATCGGCGACTCGAACTCGATGACGCCCACGCTGTGGATGCCCGAGTACAGGAAGTACGGCCCGAGGCCCGCCGCCTCCATCACCCCGCGCCCTGCCGCCTCCACCTGGCTACCCTCGATCCCGGGCCGGATCAGGCTGCTGCACGCGTCCTGCGCCCGCCGCGCCGTCTCGAGCGCCGCCCGCGCCTCGCGGCCGGGATCACCCACGAACACGGGCCGCCCGATCGCGCCGTGGTAGCCCTGGTACCGCGGGGCCATCGTCAGCACGACCAGATCGTCGCGCTCGATCTGGCGGAACGTGGCCCGCCCGAGGATCGGCCGGGCGTTCGGTCCCGAGGCCACGATCGTGTCGATCCCCGTTCCCTCGGCCCCCGCCCGGCGCATCGCCGCCTCGGCCTCGGCCGCAACAGCGCTCTCGGTCACGCCCGGGTGGATGGCCGCCACGGCCGCGTCCAGCCCGATAGCAGCGAGCCGGTACGCGTGGCGGATCACGGCGATCTCGGCGGCGGACTTGCGGGCTCGCAGGCCGCACATCGCGCGCTCCACGTCGATCCAGGTGGCGCCCGGCAGCGCCATCTCCAACGCGGCCGCCGTGGCAACGTCCAGGATGCCCCGGCCGGCGATCCCGAGCCGCCGGATCGGCCGGGCGGTACCCGTCAGCCCCGCAACAACGTCTGCCAGGGTCTCGATCCGGCTGAAGGGGTAGTCCTCGTCCGGGTGCGTGAACTCGCGGAGCACGCGGACGTCCCGGACCTGGCCAACGCGCAGCGCGTACTGGTCGCTCTCGGGTCCGCAGACCACGATGGGATCCCCGGTCTGCGGCACGAGAACGGCCATCGGTTCGAAGTGAACCGGGATGTCGGCCAGCCAGCGGACGTGCGCTGGGCCGAACACGGCGCGGTCGTTGCCGTAGGCGAAGAGCAGGTCAAGCCCTGCGGCCTCCATCAGCGCTTGGACGCGTCGCCAGCGACGCGGGTATTCGTCGGGCGGAATGGTCGGACTCGCGATGTCCAAGGCGGGTCTCCCGTAGGTCTGCGCTGCAACGGCGCCGATCGTACCAGCGGCGCGCTCGACCGCCGAGGCTGACGCTCGTTCGTTCCCCGGGGCAGGCGGCTGGTCAGTCTGTCAGCGCCGACCGCGGCGCACGAGTTCAGCCGCCACCCGAGAACCCGGTCGCGCCCACCTCCCGGGCGCAGCGGAGGATCACCTCGACCGACAGATCCGCGTCCTGTTCGGTCGTGCTCCAGCTCGAGACGGAGATCCGCATCGCTGCCATCCCGTGCCAGGCGGTGCCGCCGAGCCAGCAGGTTCCATCGGCCTGCACGGCCGCGATCACCGCCCGCGTGAACGCGTCGGCGTCGCCGCCGCCCGGCGGCTGGAAGCGGACCAGGACCTGGTTGAGGACGACCTCGTTGAGGACCGTCACGCCAGCGGCACGGCGCAGCCCGTCAGCCATCCGCCGGGCCAGCGTGCAGCAGCGCTCGATCATCTCGGCCAACCCGTCGCGGCCCAGCGACCGGAGGGCCGCGTAGACCGCGAAGCCGCGAGCCCGGCGCGACGATTCCGGCACCCAGTTGTAGCCGTCCCGCTCGTCGCCCGCGGTCTCGACGTAGTAGGCCGCCCCGAGCGTCATGGCCGCGTGGTGCGCCGCGGCGTCGCGGACGATCACGATGCCGGAGTCGTACGGGACGTTGAGCCATTTGTGGGCGTCCGTGGTCCAGGAGTCCGCCCCGGCGAGGCCCGCGACGCGATCGCGCATCCCGGGGACGGCGGCGGCCCACAGGCCAAACGCGCCATCGACGTGAAGCCACGCGTCGGGCAGCTCCCGGACGGCTGCGACGATCTCCACGAGCGGATCGAAGGCGCCGGTGTTCACGTTGCCGGCCTGGGCGCACACGAGCGTCGGTCCGGCGATCCGGGCGAGCGTCGTGCGCAGCGCCTCGACCCGCATCCGCCCCTGCCCGTCGGTCGCGACGCGGTGGACCCGCGCCCGCCCGAGGCCGAGCATCTGGAGCGAAGCCAGGATCGTGACGTGGGCTTCCTCGCCGACGACGACCGCGATCGGCGGGGATCCGACGAGGCCGTCGTCCTCGACGTCCCAGCCTGCCCGCGCGAGGAGCGCGTGGCGACCGGCCGCGAGCGCCGTGAAGCTGGCCATCGTCGCCCCGGTCACGAAACCGACGCTGCTGCCCTCCGGGAGCCCGAACAGGTCGAGCAGCCAGCGTGCGGCGACCTCCTCGACCACGGCCGCCGCCGGCGACATCACGAACATCGCTGCGTTCTGGTCCCAGGCGCTGGCCAGCCAATCAGCCGCCAGGGCGGCCGGCACCCCGCCGCCCACGACGAACCCGAAGTAGCGCGGCCCGGCCGACCCGACCAGGGCCGGCTCGACCCGGCGCGCGAGCGCCTCGATCACCGCGAGCGGGTCCTCGCCGGACACCGGGAGTGGTCCGCCGAGCGCATCCCGCAGCTCGGGCAGGTTCACGGCCTGCGAAACCGGCCGGTCGGGCAGGCGCTCGAGGAGGCCCCCTGCCAGCTCGGCGGTCCGGCGTAGCAACGCGTCGCGATCATCCATGGGGTTGACCGTCACTGTGGATGAGAACCCCACCCGGCCGCAAGAGGCGGCGCTCCTGGCGGTGGATCTCGCGACGAATGCGTTCGGTGGCGGACCCGTGCGCGGCGCGAAACTCGGGTGAGCCGAACAGCCGGCTCTCGTGGATGGCATCGAACGATCCGGGCGCCAGGAAGTCGAGCGCGCCGGGGACCCCGAGGTCGACGCGATGGTGCTCGAACGCCTCGCCGGCAAGATCGCCGATGTCGAGTCCGACCGGGTGCGCTCCGAGCTCGACAAGCAGCCGGCACATCCACGGCTCGAACTCCGACGTCTGTCGGCCCGTGACTGGCGACCGGCTGGAGCTCGACCCGCAGGCGATGTCGAGGACGGCCTGGCCGCGGATCGCCGACAGCGAGCCGAAGGCGTCCGCCAGCCGGGTCACGAACTCCGTCATGATCGCCGCGAGGTTCGGCTCCGCGGCAATCTTCGGTGCAAGCCGATGGCGGGCATCCAGCTCGCATAAGGCGCGCCGCAGGAGCGCCCGGTCCGAGGCTGTCCGGCCGATCGCCACGATCCGGGCAGGAACCTCCGTCATCATGCCGCTCCAGGTCGAGACCATCACCGCCCATCCAGTACGGAGAGGCGAGCCGGCGGCATGGGTGCCCCCCTCTCCTGCGCCGGCCCTGACGGCGGCGCGCGGAGCGCTACGGTAGCGGCAGTCGAGCGAGCTGTACACGGCGAGTGCCCCGGTTGTTGGTCGTCTTGCTCCAACGTCCGCACCGGCCCGGCGCGCCTGCCTCGAACGCGGACGCTGTAGGCTCGTGGCGGACCCCCGGCGCACGGGACGCCTCCGCTCCGCCCCCCGGAGCTGGGAGCGCTGGCTCTGCGCCGGGGGTCTACGCCGCACGGGTCTCCGTCGCACCGGTCTCCCTCACCATCGTGCTCGGCGAGATGACGGACCGTCATGACGTGGAGTCGCCCAGGCAGCACACTCGCATTCGAGCGGCTCACCGCCCGAAGGCTCCCACGCGGCAGTTCCACGTGGTGCGGCATGAAGAAGGAGAATCTCGTGAGCATCAACACACCGCCGGTGGGAACAGCACCGGGAGACTTCGCGTCCGGCGAGCGGACCGAGGCAGAGACGCCAGGAGAGATCCAGGCGTCGAGCCTCCAGGGCGACTTCGCGTCCGGCGAGGAGACCGTGGCGGAGACACCCGAAGAGGTCCTGGAGGCGGGCCTCCACGGCGACTTCGCCGCCGGCGAGCGGACCGAGCCGCTGACCGCGGCGGAGGAAGTGCCGGGCAACTTCTCCGACACGGACGTCTAGATCCCCGTCTCTCAACTCGAGCCTCCGCCGGCGCGACATGACGACATGAGGATCGCAACGCGTAAGGGGCACGCACCCCGCACCCGGGCTGCCCTGCCCGGCGTCCGAGGCAACCTCGCGGGCCTCGGTGCGTATGCCGCGCGGGCCGCGAGGGTCGCCCGCACGGGCGCCGGGGTTCTCATCGCGCGCGCCCCCCGCGCCGCCCGTGCGACGCGGACCGGCGCGAGCGGGACGACGAGCGCGCTGCAGAAGATGCCGGACCCGATCCTCCGGTGGCTCGCCGCGGGCTCGGTCGGTCTCGGCGCGGGTCTATCCCTTGCCGGGGCACCGCGGCTGGTCGTCGCGGCCGGGATGGCGCCGGCGCTGATCATCGGCGCGGCCATCGCCTCGCGCCCCGGCGCGCATCGCGTGGAGTCCTGACGTGGCGACGTGGGATGCCCGGGCCTGGGTCGCGGGTCTGATCGGCTGCGACGCGGGCGAGCTCGGCGTCAGGAGCACCGACACCTACGGCCTGGAGACCCAGGTCCGCTACGAGCGAGGTGGCGAGGCGGTCGCTCGCCTGACCGTCGCCGTTCCGGTCCAGTCATTCTCGGACGCCGTCGGCAAGGGCCACCGCGTCGTGACCGCGCAGCTCGGGTCCGGGACGTACAAGGTCCACAGCCTGGCCGTGCCGGAGTCGGACGAGATCGCCTACTAGCAGGCTGGTCGTCTGGTCCAGCCCTTTGCGACGAGGCCACGCGGGCCACCGGTTCTCGATCGGGCTCCACAGCACACGAAAGGATGGACGGCGATGACCGATCCCCGCGCTACGGGCCTCTGGATCTCCGCCGGCTCGGCCAGGGTCCTGCGCTGGAGCCCGGAGCTCAGCGTGCGCCACCGCATCGACTCCACGGTCCCTGGCCGACACCGCTCGACCGGGCGGCCACCCACCGAGAGCCACCCGGCCGGCGAAGGCCACCGCGACGAGCACATGCGGACGTTCTTCGCCCAGGTCTCCCACGTGCTCCCCGTCGACGACGACCTTCTCCTGCTCGGCGACGGCGAGGTGGTGGAGCACTTCGCCGAGCTGGTCCGCGCGGACGACAGGAGCCACGGCCGCACGCGCCGGATCGAGGTCGAGAAGTGCGGTCAGATCACGGAGCGCCAGCTGCTGGCCCGGGTCCGCGCCTTTGCCGGATCGCCGGCTCGGCGCCAGGCGCCGCGCTGATCGCGAGCGCCTCGCGGGAGCGGATCGCCGCGCGACTCCTCCACCGTGGTCGCGATCAGCCCAGGACGACTCGCACCCGGTGCGTCGCACCGTCGTCGGCGAGCGGGATGGCGGCCCCGCGCGTCAGCGCCTGTCCGTCGAGCTCCGTCGCTGCCACGCCGCGACTGACTCCCTGCGGGTTCTCCACCACGACCAGGTACCGCGCGGAGTGGTACCGGAAATCGATCTCGTAGCGCGGCCACGCGCGGGGGATGCAGGGATCGACAAGGAGCGTCGCTCCCCGCAGACGGAACCCCAGCATCCATTCGAGGCCGGCCTGGTACATCCAGCCAGCCGACGCGGTGTACCAGGTCCAACCCCCGCGACCGACATGCGGCGGTTCGGCGTAGACGTCGGCGGCCATGACATACGGCTCTACCTTGTAGCGCTGGACCCCGGCCCGCGTGCTGGCGTGGTTGATGGGGTTCAGGATCGAGAAGAGGTCGCCCGCCGTGTCGCCGTCACCCAGCGCAGCGAACGCGATGACCGACCAGATGGCGGCGTGGGTGTACTGGCCGCCGTTTTCGCGGACGCCCGGCAGATACCCCTTGACGTAGCCCGGATCGACGTCGGAATGGTCGAACGGCGGCGTGAACAGCAGGACGAGGCCGTCGCCCCGCCGGACGAGGAACTCCTCCACCGCGGCCATGGCCCGACGGGCGTGGTCGGGATTGGCGGCCCCGGAGAGCACGCTCCACGACTGGGCGATCGAATCGATCCGGCACTCCGCGTTCTCGGCGGAGCCGAGCGGGGTGCCATCATCGAAGAAGGCCCGGCGGTACCAGTCGCCGTCCCAGCCGTGGCGCTCGAGCGCCCGCCGGAGCGCCTTCAGGTGGGTCCGCCAGCGCGCCGCCCGGGGCAGCTCGCCGCGGGCCTCCGCGATCGGTGCGAACGCGGCCAGGACGGCATGCAGGAACCAGCCCAGCCAGACGCTCTCGCCCCGGCCCTGATTGCCCACCCGGTTCATGCCGTCGTTCCAGTCGCCCGACCCGATCAGCGGCAGCCCGTGGGAGCCGACTTCGAGGCTCCGGTCGAGCGCCGCCGCACAGTGGTCGAACAGTGAAGCCGACCCGGCTGAGCGTTCGGGCTGGAAGTACGCGTCGACCTGGTCCGGACGCAGGGCCGGGCCCTCGAGGTAGGAGACCGTCTCGTCGAGAATCGCAGTGTCGCCCGTGACCGCAAGGTACCGATCGACGGCGTACGGGAGCCAGAGACGATCGTCCGAGATGCGGGTTCGTACCCCCCGGCCCGACGGTGGATGCCACCAGTGCTGGACGTCTCCTTCGGCGAACTGGTGCGCCGCGGCCCGCAGGATGTGCTCTCGGGCGAGATCCCGCTTCGCGGTCACGAGGGCGATGACATCCTGGAGCTGGTCCCGGAACCCGTAGGCGCCGCCAGCCTGGTAGAAGGCGGTCCTCGCCCACAGCCGGCAGGCGAGCGTCTGATAGATCAGCCAGCCGTTCAGGAGGATGTCCATCGAGCGGTCGGGAGTGCGGACCTGGACGGTGCCCTGGGCGCTGTCCCAGAAGCCCGACACGTCGCGCAGCAACGCCTCGTGGTCCGCCGTTCGTCCGCGCTCGATCAGGGCGGCTGCCGCGGCGGCTCCGTCCGCCTCGCCGAGCAGCACGAGGACCCGGGTCTGCTCTCCATCGGGGAGCTCGAAGGAGGTCTGGAGCGCTGCGCACGGGTCGAGGCCCGCGCCCGCCGTTCCGCCAAGCAGGTGACCGCGGTTCAGGCCAGCGGGCTGGTCCGGACCGCCGTTGCGCCCGAGGAACTCGGTTCGATCGGCCGTCCATGTCGTCTGCTGCCCGCCGAGGTCGAGGAACGCGACCCGGCCGGCGAACTCGGTGTTCCACGGGTTGCGCACGAGGATCGACCGGGTCGCCGGCTCGAGCGCGGTGACGATCCCGGGGGCGCTGCTCCCGCGCGAGGTGCCCAGGGCCCACTCAGCGTAGGCGGTCACCGACAGCCGCCTGGAACGCCCGGACCGGTTCTCGATGGTCAGCACCGAGATCTTCAGGGGGTCATCGAGCGGGACGAACTGGAGGAGATTGAGCTGGATGCCGTTGTGCAGGTGCTCGAACCGGCTGTAGCCGGCACCATGGCGGGCCACGTACGTCGATTCCTCGCAGCGGATCGGCTGCGCGGTTGGACCCCACAGGTCGCCACTGTCGTCGTCCCGGACGTAGAAGGCCTCGCTCACCGGGTCGTTCACGGGATCGTTGGACCACGGGGTGAGCTGGTTCTCGCGGCTGTTCCCGGACCACGTGTAGCCCGACCCGGACTCGGAGACCTGGAACCCGAACGACGCGTTGGCGATCACGTTCAGCCACGGCGCCGGGGTGGACTGTCCCGGGCCGAGGAGCGTGACGTACTCGCGACCACGATCGGCAAAGCCACCCAGCCCGTTGAAGAACTCCAGCTCCGGTCGCGGCCCGGGCGCCTCGCTCCCCGTGTGCACCGCGGCGAAGGGTGCCGCGGGAACAGCGGGCGCCTCGGGACGCTCCAGGCGAATGACCTGGTCGGCCAGGCTGCCCCGGCGGCTCAGCAGGACCGCGCGGGCGGCCGCAAGCAGGAGCGTCCTGTCTCCGGTCGGCATCTGGTCGCCGCGCAGGATATGGACCCCGCCGTGGCCCGGATGGCCATCCTGGACAAGGCTGGACTGGCTGGCCCGCACCAGGGCTTCCAGCGCATCGTTGAGCCCCGCCGCGTAGGAGGCGCCGTGCTCGTTGAGGATCACGAGGTCCACGTCGAGCAGCTTGAGGCGCCAGTACTCGTGCGCGCGCAGCAGCTGACGAACGATGTCGAGGTCGTCGACTTCGTCGATCCGGACCATCACGATCGGCAGGTCGCCCGAGATGCCGTGGGCCCACAGGCCGGGGGCCCCGAGCTCGTTTCCGGCCAGCACGCTCGACGGGGGCCGCAGCGACGGATCCGAGTAGAGGATCCGGTTGGCCAGCCGCTGGAAGAGGTTGGCCTCGTCAGCCTCGATCCCCAGGTGGTGGAGCTGTACCTGGGCCTGCGTCCAGGCGAGCGTCGCCGCACGCTCGAAGGTGGCCGTCTCCCGGTACTTGTCGGCCAGGTCGAGGACGTCCTCGCGGGACTCGGCGACCACCGTCGAGAAGATCGCGTGGGCCGTTGCGCCCGGGGCGAGCATGACCCGGCACCGGAGGCTGAACACCGGATCCAGCACCGCGCCGACCGTGTTCGAGAGCGGCCGCCCGTCGATGACCGAGACCGGCGAGCGGACCGAGCGCCCGCGACCAAGGAAGCGGGCGCGATCGGTCTCGTACTGGACGACCCCGGCAACCTCCCCCTCGACCGCCGCGACGTGCGCCACCCAGATCGCCTTCTCGTCGCTGGATCGTGGCCGGCGCGTCGCCAGGAGCGCTCCGATTTCGGGGGCGAACTCGGTCTGCACGAACAGGTTCTGGAAGGCCGGATGCGCCACGTCGGCCGCCTGTGGCGCGAGCACGACCTCGGCATAAGACGTCAGCTCGATCTCGCGAGCGTGAGAACCGAGATTCGTCAGGGTCACTCGCCGGATCTCCGCGTCGTGTTCCGCTGACACGACGATGGTCAGGCCGGTGGTGATCGAACCATCGCGCCGGGAGAACTCCGCGTGGTCCTCGGCGAAGGTGATCTCGTAGCTGTCCGCCTCCACGCCGCTGGGTTGATGGCCTGCCGACCACACCGCGCCGCTCGCCACGTCGCGCAGGAAGAGGTAGCTGCCCCATGCGTCGCGGGTCACGTCCTCGCGCCAGCGGGTGACGGCGACGTCGCGCCAGCGGCTGTAGCCGGAGCCCGCGGCGGTCACCATGACCGCATACCGCCCGTTCGAAAGCAGGTGCGTCCGCGGGATCGGGTCGTGGGGCGTCGTGAACCGGCGGGGGACCGGCGGCACGAGCTCGCGGACATCGGCGGCGCTCTTCACCTCTTCGGCACGTGGCCGAGCCACGAGCACGTCGCGCGGCATCCGCTCCTGGAGCAGCAGCTCCGTCGCCTCGA
>CAZKXK010000073.1:0-9738 GCA_964556585.1 uncultured Anaerolineaceae bacterium | reverse complement strand
TCGTACGGCTGCCGCGCGGCAGGCCGCGCATTCGGGCTCCAGACGCGCGGCGTCCCCGCGTGGTTCCGCGCCCGCCGATCAGAAGGCGAGCGGGTCGATCTTCTCCGGGTCGATCCCGAGCAGCGCGATCGCGGCCGCGACGTCCGCGGCAGGCAGATCGCCGGCCCGGGCCATCGCCGTCAGCGCCGCGACGGCGATGTTCGGGGCATCGATCTCGAAAAGCGCCCGGAGAGCTTCGCGCGTGTCGCTGCGGCCGAAGCCCTCGGTCCCGAGGGAGACGTAGCCCGTGGGAAGCCAGCGGCCCAGCAGGTCCGGGACCGCCTTGAGCCAGTCCGAGACCAGCACGACCGGCCCCCCCTCGGGCCCGAGCACCGAGGAGATGTACGGCGTCCGCGCCGGCTGGGTCGGGTGGAGCCGGTTCCAGCGCTCCACCTCGAGCGCGTCGACGCGCAGCTGCTGCCAGGAGGTCGCACTGAAGACCTCGGCGGCGACTCCGAAGCGTTCCGCGAGGAGCGTCCGGGCGGCGACCGCCTGCTGCAGGATCGCCCCGGACCCGACGAGCCGCACGCGGGCCTTCGGTCCGCCGGCAACCTCGGGCCTGGCCAGCACGCGGTAGATCCCGCGCACGATGCCGTCGGTGACCCCCTCGGGCGCGGGCGGCATCGGGTAGTTCTCGTTGTAGAGCGTGACGTAGTAGTAGACATCCTCGCCACGCCCGTACATGCGCTCGATGCCGTCCCGGATGATCGTGGCCAGCTCGTACGCGTACGCGGGGTCGTAGGCGCGGATGCTGGGAATCGTGGATGCGAGGAGCTGGCTGTGCCCGTCCTCGTGCTGGAGGCCCTCGCCGTTCAGGCTGGTGCGGCCGGCGGTGGCACCGAGCATGAAGCCACGGCCGCGAGCGTCGGCCAGCGCCCAGGCCTGGTCGCCGGTCCGCTGGAACCCGAACATCGAGTAGAAGATGTAGAAGGGAATCATCGGCTCGCCGTGGGTGGCATACGACGTGGCTGCCGCCTGGAGCGACGCCATGGAGCCGGCCTCGGTGATGCCCTCCTCCAGGACCTGGCCGTCCTTCGCCTCGCGATAGGAGAGGACCAGGTCCGAGTCGACCGGCTCGTACTGCTGGCCCCGGCTGGCGTAGATCCCCACCTCCTTGAAGAGCGGATCCATGCCGAAGGTGCGCGCCTCGTCGGGAATGATCGGGACCACCCGCTTGCCGAACCCCGGGTCCCGCATGAGGTTGCGCAGGAGCTTGGCGAACACCATCGTGGTGCTGACGGCGGTCGAGGAGCCGGCGGCGAACTCCGCGTCGGTCTCGCGGACGGGGGCCGGCAGCGGCCGGCTCCGGACCACGCGCTTCGGCAGCTCACCGCCGAGCGCCCGGCGCCGCTCCAGGAGGTAGCGCATCTCCTCGGAATCGGGGCCCGGATGGTAGTACGGCGCCTCCGCGAGCTGCTCGTCGGGGATCGGGAGCTCCAGCCGGTCGCGGAAGATGCGCAGCTCCGCCTCGGAGAGCTTCTTGGCCTGGTGGGTGATGTTGCGACCCTCGACGCTGGAGCCGAGCGTCCAGCCCTTGATCGTCTTGGCCAGGATCACGGTGGGCGCGCCCTGGAACTCGGTGGCCAGCTTGTAGGCAGCGTAGAGCTTCCGGTAGTCGTGGCCGCCCCGCCGGAGGCGGGTCAGGTCGTCGTCGGAGAGGTGATCGACCAGGCGGCCAAGGCGCGGGTCGGGGCCGAAGAAGTGCTCGCGGATGTAGGCCCCGCCGGCGACGGAGTATTTCTGGAACTCGCCGTCGACCGTCTCGTTCATCTTGTTGACCAGCGCGCCATCGGTGTCGCGGGCCAGCAGCTCGTCCCACTCGCGGCCCCAGATCACCTTGACAACGTTCCAGCCGGCGCCGCGGAAGATCCCCTCCAGCTCCTGGATGATCTTGCCGTTGCCGCGAACCGGGCCGTCCAGGCGCTGCAGGTTGCAGTTGACCACGAAGGTGAGGTTGTCGAGCTGCTCCCGGCCGGCGACCCACAGCGCGCCGAGCGCCTCCGGCTCGTCCATCTCGCCGTCGCCGAGGAAGGCCCAGACGCGCGAGCCGCTGGTGTCCGCGATGCCCCGGTGCTGCAGGTAGCGGTTGAAGCGCGCCTGGTAGATCGCGGCGATCGGGCCCAGGCCCATGCTGACGGTCGGGAACTCCCAGAACTCCGGCATGAGGCGGGGATGCGGGTACGACGAGAGGCCCTGTCCCGGCTGCACCTCGCGCCGGAAGTGATCGAGCTGGTCCGCGCTCAGGCGTCCCTCGAGGAACGCGCGCGCATACATGCCCGGCGCGGCGTGGCCCTGGTAGAAGACCTGGTCGCCGGCCCCGGCGTCCTTGCCCCGGAAGAACCAGTTGAAGCCAACCTCGTAGAGGCTCGCGGAGCTGGCGTACGTGGAGAGGTGGCCGCCGATCCCGGGCGAGCTGCTGTTGGCGCGGAGCACCATCGCCACGGCGTTCCAGCGGACCAGGCGCCGGATCCGCCGCTCGATCGCCTCGTCGCCCGGGAAGTACGGCTCCTGCTCCGGGCTGATCGTGTTGATGTAGCGGGTCTGCGTGAGCGGCGGCAGGCCCACGTGGCGCTGGCGGGCCCGCTTGAGGAGCTTGTACATGACGAAGCGGGCGCGGTCGGCGCTCTCCTGGTCGACGAGCTCGTCGAACGATTCGATCCAGTCGGCGGTCTCGCCCGGATCGACGTCCGGCAGCTGGTGCTTGAACTCGTCCGAGTACATCGTGGGCACTCCTGGCGTTGGGAGCGGGTCAGGCTGGGCCGGGATCCCGGCGGATCGCACGTCGCGACGCGGGGCGGGCCGGGTGCGGGCCGGTCGGCATCGCCCGGAGCGTAGCCCATCGTGCCGCGGGACGCTGGCAGGACCGCTGGGGTAGAGTCGCGCCATGCAGCCGGGCTACGATCCGAGGACCGCGCTCATCGTCGTCGACGTCCAGAACGACTTCGCCGACCCGGCCGGCAGCCTCTCCGTCGCGGGCGGCGACACGATCGTGCCGTACGTCAACGGGCAGATCGCCGCGGCGCGCGCGGCCGGCGCGCTGGTCGCCTACACCCAGGACTGGCACCCACCCTCCACCCCCCACTTCGCCAGGGACGGCGGGCGCTGGCCGGTCCACTGCGTCGCGGGGACGTGGGGCGCCGCGTTCTACCCGTCGTTGGACGCCGGCGCCGGACCATCCGTCCGGAAGGGCGTGGACGGGGAGGACGGCTACTCCGGCTTCACGGTCCGCGACCCGCGCGGCGACACGCTGGCACCCACGGATCTCGCCCGGCTCCTCGTCGCGCGCGGCATCCGTCGCGTCGTCGTGTGCGGGCTGGCGACCGACTACTGCGTCCGGGCCACCGCGCTGGACGCGCTGGCCGTGGGCTACCCGACGAGCGTCCTCGTGGAGGGCGTTCGAGCCGTGGACCTGCACGCCGGCGACGGCGCGAGCGCGCTCCGCGAGCTCGCCGAGGCGGGTGTGGAGCTGGTGCAGCCGGCGATCGCGGCGGCCGTCGAGGGCGCCTCGTGAGCCGGCTGGGGAGAGTCCTGCTGCTGGGTGCGAGCGGCCTGGGCGCGGCCGTGGCGGCGGAACGCTGGCTCGGCTCGCTGATCGCGGCGGGCGAGGGGCCGGATCCGGTGATGAAGATGGCGATCGCGATCGACGCGCCGATCGAGGCGGTCTGGGAGGCGGTCTCGGACATCGAGCGGCAGCCACTCTGGATGCACGAGATGCAGTCCGTGCGTCTCCTAACCCCGGGCCCGGTGGGGATCGGGACACGCGGCGAGGCGGACGTGCGGATCTTCCTCATCGGCGTCGTGGACCCGGTGGAGATCGATGTCTACGACCCCCCGGTGGCGTTCGGGATCCGGCACGTGGGCGTCTTCGCCGGGTCCGGGCGGATCGCCCTGGAGGCGCTGGACGCGGGTCGCACCCTGGTGCGCTGGGATGAGCGCCTGGAGCCGCCGCTCTTCCCGAATCTCGGCCAGCTGGTCCAGAAGCCGATCCTCGGCGCGATCTTCCAGGCGGACCTCGAGCGGCTCAAGGAGATGGTCGAGACGCGCCACGCCGAGGCGATCGGCGGCGCCGGCGCCGACGCGGGCTGACCGGCCCGCGGATCGACACGAACCGCCCGGCCGGCCTGGGGACGCCCGTGGACCTCCACCTCGTCGATGCGACCTACGAGCTGTTCCGGGCGTACCACGCCCCGCGGCCGCCCGTCCGCGGTCGTGACGGGATGTCGCTGACCGCCGTCGCCGGCCTCGCCGGGACGCTTCTCGCGCTCGTCCGCGACGAGGGCGCCACCCACGTCGGCTGCGCCCACGACCGGGTGATCCACTCGGCCAGGAACGACCTCTGGCCCGCCTACAAGAGCGAGGCGGGCGTCCCCGAGGACCTGCTGGCCCAGTTCCCGGTCGCCGAGGAGGCGATCACGGCGCTCGGCTTCGTGCTCTGGCCGATGGTCGAATGGGAGGCTGACGACGCGCTCGCGACGGCCGCGGTGCGCTGGGCGGACGCGCCCGGCGTGGACCGGATCCTGGTCTGCACGCCCGACAAGGACCTCGCGCAGGTGGTCCGCGACGGCCGGGTGGTGCTCCGCGATCGGCGGCGCGACATCACCTACGACGAGGCCGGGGTCCGCGCGAAGTGGGGCGTGCCGCCGGCGGCGATCCCCGATTACCTGGCGCTCGTCGGCGACGCGGCGGACGGCTTTCCGGGGATCCCCGGCTTCGGGTCGAAGGGCGCCGCGGCCCTGCTCACGGCGTTCGGATCGCTGGAGGGGATCCGCGAGGCGGCTCCCCTGGCCTGGCCCGGCTCGGTGCGCGGCGCCGACCGGCTGGCCGCGACCCTCCGCGACCGGTGGCCCGATGCGCTCCTCTTCCGCGACCTGGCGACGCTCCGCAAAGACGTTCCGCTCGACACGCCGGGCCCCGACGCCCTCCGCTGGCAGGGCGCCGACACGGGAGCCTGGCCGGCGTTCTGCGAGCGCTGGGGGTTACCCGGCCTCGCCGGGCGGCCGCACCGCTGGCGCGCGGCCGGCTAGGCGGCCGCCAGCCGACGCCCGTCTCGTCTCGCCCAGGAGGGCCAGCAGGCGCGCGTGGTGGGCAGGCGGCGCCGCGAGGATGCCGACGCTGCTGCCCGGCGCCGCCAGGTCGAACCACGCCCCTCCGCGGAGATCGGTGACGACGGCGCCAGCCCGCTCCGCGATGAAGCCGGCCGCTGCCACGTCCCACGTGGACAGCCCCGTCGTCTGGCTGAAGGCGTCGAAGCGGCCGTTCGCGACGTAGACGAGCGAGAGCGCCGCCGAGCCCATCGTGCGCGAGACGCGGATCTCGTGGCGCACCCGGGCAATCCGGCGGGCCGGCGCGCGGCCGCCGACCGTGAGAGCCATCACCACGTCGGACAGCCGCTGCTTGACCGAGACACGGACCGGACGGCCGTCGAGCAGCGCCGGCCCGCCCGTCACCGCGGTGAACGTCTCCCGGCGGAGCGGATCGTGGACCACCCCGACCACGGGCCGGCCATCCTGCACGAGCGCGAGCGAGACACAGAAGAACGGCAGGCCGTTGGCGTAGTTGATGGTGCCGTCGACCGGGTCGCAGACCCACACGCGGGCGGCGACCGTCGCATCGCGGCCCGATTCCTCGCCGAAGAACGCGTCGGCGGGAAACGTCCGGGCCAGGCCGTCCCGGATGAGCACCTCGGAGGCGTGGTCGACCTCGGTCACGATGTCGCGGGCACCCTTGTACGCCACCGGGCCACTGTCCTCGTAGCGGCCGGCCACGAGGAGGCCGGCCGCCTCGACGAGCTCGACAGCGGCCGCGAGCTCCGCGCTCCAGGCGCCACCGGATGGCGCGCCCTGCGCCGCCGGGATGATCGCGGTCATCGCGAGCAGTCCACCGCGAACGAGCGCGCCTGCGTCCCGAGGTCGGCGACCCGCTGCTCGAACGCCAGCGTCCCGCCGGCCGGGATCGACGGGGTCCGCACGAACGTCTCGACGGGCGGGTTGCCGAGATAGGACGGGTCCCAGACCCGGCAGGTGGCCTGTCCGTCCTGCCGGCCGGCGTTCGTCACCCTGAGCGTCAGCAGCAGGCCACCATCAACCGGCGTCGTCGCTGCCAGCTGCCCGGTGAACGGGCCCTCGCCGCCCACCAGGAACGTCGCGATGATCAGCATCGCGACCACCGCCAGGGCGATCCCGCCGAAGACGGTGCCATGCGCCTGCGAGGCGGCCGGCTGCTCCAGTCGGCCGGGGTTGCAGGCGGCACACAGGGCATCCTCGAGCGGGATCGGCGCGCCACACCGGATGCAGGCATGGGTCAGCCCGGGAGTGGCCTGGCGGCCGGAGCTCGATGTCACGCCGCCGATCTTCCCACGCTCGGCCGCTCAGCGCCTGCCGGCCGCCTCGACCAGGAGATCCACGTCGTCGGTGGTGCGCGCGGCCACGACGGCGCCATCGGCGCCGGTCGCCTGCCAGCGGGACGCCGTCGCGGCCGGATCCTCCACCCAGGGGCTCCCCGCCAGCGACTCGCCCTTCCCCAGGTCGAACGCGGCAAGGATGCTGACCTGCGACCGGTGGCGCCCGCAGCCTGCGAGCGCTTCCAGGTACACCGGCAGCCGCTCGGCGAGGAGCCCGGCGGGCACCGTCCAGCCATCACCGGTGCGCCCGGCCAGCGCGGCCCCGGGCGCCGACTCGGCGCCCACGATGATCGGCGGGACCGGCTGGGGGATCGGGAACGCGTGCGCCCCGGCGAGCGGGTAGAACGGCGAGTCGCGGGTCACCGGCCCGCCGGTCCAGAGGGCACGCAGCACCGCCACGGCCTCCTCCAGCCGGGCGACCCGCTCGGGCGACTCCGGGAACGGGATCCCGTAGGCAACGTGCTCGGCCGGGTGCCCGCCGATGCCGATCCCGAGGACGAGGCGGCCGCCGCTCGCCTCCTGCAGCGTCGCCGCCATGCGGGCGACGACCGACGGTGGGCGGTTCATCACGTTCAGGACGAACGTCATGAGACGCACCGTGCTCGTGCTCCCGGCCAGCGCCGCGAGCGTCGTCCAGCACTCCAGCACGGGGTCGCGGCGGACGCCGCGGCTCACGAAGTGGTCCCAGATCGCGACGCCGTCGTAGCCCGCGGCCTCCAGGCGCCGGGACTGCTCGCGGAACCAGGCGTACGAGACGCCGATCGCCCGCAGGTTGACGAACGTGCTGAACGGCGCCGCCATCCTCGCGGCCGTCAGGCTGCCGTCGGTGCGAACGGCGTCACGCCGTGGCCGGGCGCGCCACCTACTTGCGGGAGAGCGAGTCGACGCTGACCGCGGCGAGGAGGACGAGGCCGGTGATGATCAGCTGCCACTGGATCTCCAGCCCGAGCAGGTAGAGCCCGTTGTAGATCGCCCCGATGACCAGGCCGCCGAGGAGGCCATGGATCGCCCGGCCCCGGCCGCCGGAGAGGCTCGTCCCGCCGATGACCGCTGCCGCGACGGCGTACAGGACCAGCTGGCCGCCGTTGATGTTGGTGGTCATGCCGCCCAACGTGGAGCAGTAGATCACGCCCGCGACCCCCGCGGTCATCGCGCCGATGACGAAGCAGATCGTCCGCACGCGGGGCACGTTGATGCCGGCGCGCCGGGCGGCCTCCGCGTTGCCACCGACGGCATAGATGTGGCGCCCGAACTGCATCCGCTCGAGCAGGATCGTCCAGACGCCGACCACGACCAGGACGAGCGGGATCACCCAGGGCACGCCGACGATCGGGAGATAGCTGCCCCGGTTCACGTTGCAGATCGCCACCAAAGCGATTCCCGCCACCGCCACCATGGCGATCTTGGCGATGGTCAGGCCCATGGGCGGAGCCACCAGGCCGGCGCGGCGCCGTCCGGCGTCGCGCCTCCACATCATCGTGCCCAGCACCGCGACGATGGCGATGAGCCCGATCCAGGCCACCAGTGGATCGATGTAGCTGTACACGATGCCGTACAGGCCCACCTGGCCTGCCCACAGGGTGCTGGTGATCCCGACGCCTCCCGCGGCGCCCAGCATGTAGATCATCACGCCGAACCACATCAGGTAGCCGGCCAGCGTGACGATGAAGGCGGGCATCCGCAGCCGGGTGATGATGAGCCCCTGGAGGCCGCCGATCGCGCCACAGACGACGAGCGCGGCGATGATCGCCGCCCACCACGGCCAGTTGGTATTGGGCTGGACGAGCTGGGCCGCGACGATCCCGCCGATCGCCGCGACATACCCGATCGAGAGGTCGATCTCGCCCAGCAGCAGGACGAACCCCTCGCCGATCGCGAGCACGATGAAGACCGCGCTCTGGTCGAACAGGTTGACCAGGTTGCCGGCTGAGAGGAAGACGTGGTTCTTGCTAACGATCGTGAAGACGACCAGGACGGCGACGAGCGCGACGGCCACCGGCAGGACGCCGGCATCGCCACCCCTGAGCCGGGCAGTCCACGCGCGCAGGTACTGGCCGAGCGACTGCGCGACGATGGCCGGCGGGATGACCTCGACGTCCGCGGCGGTCAGGTCCAGCGCATCTTCGGCCGCGAGCGCGGTCACGGGAGCGGCCGCTCCTCCAGGCTGTCCCTCGAACCTCGCCATGTCTCAGTTCCTCTCGTGGCTGGAGCCGGAGCCAGGCACCTCGCGGCTCGACGCGCCCGTGGTCATGAAGTCCACCACGCTCTGCCGGTCGAAGGCCGAGATCGCATCCTGGGCGACCATCCGCCCGAGCCGGAGGACGGCGACTCGATCGGCGACCTCGAAGACGTCGTTGAGGTTGTGCGAGATCACCATGACGGCGAGGCCGTGCTCCTTGAGCCGCAGGATGAGATCGAGCACCATCCTGGTCTGGGCCACGCCGAGGGCGGCGGTCGGCTCGTCGAGCATGACCAGCTTCGAGTTCCACATCACGGCCTTGGCGACGGCCACGGCCTGGCGCTGGCCCCCGGAGAGGGTTGCGACCGGCTGGCGGATCGATCGGACCGTGGTCACGTGGAGGCTCGCCAGGGTCTCCGCCGCCGAGCGCTCCATGCTGTCCTCGTCGAGCAGGGTGCGGCTCAGGCGCTCGCGGCCGAGGAACATGTTCTGGACGATGTCCAGGTTGTCCGCGAGGGCCAGGTCCTGGTAGACCGTCTCGATCCCGAGCGCCGCCGAATCCTTCGGGCTGGCGATGTGGACCTGGCGTCCCTCCCAGAAGATCTCGCCCTCGTCCACCGCGTGGATGCCCGCGATGCACTTGGTCAGCACCGACTTCCCGGCGCCGTTGTCACCGCAGAGAGCGGTGACCTGCCCGTTGGGGAGGTCGAGGTCGACACCGTACAGGGCCTGGACCGCGCCGAAGTGCTTGCTGATGCCGCGCAGCCTCAGCAGCGGCTCCGGGACGCCCGGTGCGACGGCGGTCGCTGATCCGGGGGCGGGCATCCCGCCCGTGGGCCCATCCTGTGCGGCCATGACATCCATTGCCTCGTCCCTCATGCCCTGGGCTGGCCTCGAACTCTACAGCACGGGAATCGCGCCCGCACCGTCACGGGAGCACAAAGAAGAGCCGCGCCGCACCCGTGACGGGTGCGGCGCGGCCGAGTGGCGTGGGTGCGTCACGCGTTCACGCGCGCGCCGCCCAGGCTTGCTGCGCTACTTGATGCCCGCCGCCGTACAGACGTCGGCGCCGACCGCGGCGCAGAGATCGCTTGCGGCGATGAACTTGTCCGTGATCACG
>CAZKXK010000072.1:0-9768 GCA_964556585.1 uncultured Anaerolineaceae bacterium | reverse complement strand
TGACCTCTAACGACATGACGCCGTAATAGTCGCCGTACCAGTAGCCGCTTGCGTCCTTGGCAGAGTCCGGGATGTCGGCCCACGTCGAGACCTTGTACGGGGCAAGCAGTCCTTCGCTGACGGCCTTGGGGCCATACGAGAGGCCGACGTCAATGACGTCCGGAGCGGCCGGGCCCTTGTTGCCTTTGTTGGCGGTGATCGCGTCCAACTCCTGCTGCGAACTGCCGTCGGGGTTCAGGTTGTTGATCGGGATGCCGTACTTGGCCGTGAACCCGTCGAGGAGCGCGCCGTACCCGCACCACGAGCGGGGGAGCGCGATCGTCGTGAGGCCGCCCTCGGCCTTGGCCGCGGCGATGAGCGACGTCAGGTCGGTGCCACTCGACGCCATGGCGGAGGGGGCAGCCGATGCACTGGCCGCGGACGGTGCCGTCGTTGCCGCCGACGAGCAGGCGGCCAGGGCGAGTGCCGCGATGGCCCCGAATGCGGCAAAACGGGACAGCGATCGATCGGTGCGCAACTTGCTCCTCCAGCGCTTCCGTGGGACGTCGCCTCGACCCTGGGTCGGGCCGATCGGCGATCGCCGCGACCAGCCGGCGCGGCTCGGCGTACACACAGGGCGGCCGGCTTCGGATCTCATTTGATCGGACAGGCCGGCTGCCGTCTATCACCGAGCGGTTGGCAGTTCGTCAACCCATGTTAACAAGCCCCACGAGATGGCGAGGGACCCCGGTGGAACCAGCCGGCGTCCCGGCCGTGCCGGGCACGAACGGCTGGGGCGCGAATGGGGCGGCGGACCGGATCAGAGGCCGCTGACCGCCCGCCCCAGGAGGCGCCGGAATGCGACCCCATTGATGCCCCGCCAGGGCGCGCCGATGGTGCGTCGAAGGTGCTCCAGCTCCCGCTCCCGGCCCCGCAGGTAGGCGGCGATGACCTCGGTCTCCGTCGCGCTCAGCCGGCCGGCGTTGGAGACCAGGAACTGGCGGGTCAGACCGATCGTGACGTCGGCATCGTGGAGCCAGCCAAGGTGGTCCTGCAGGGCGACCACCCGGGGCACCAGCTGGTCCACCTCCGGGCCGAGCGCCTCGCGGAAGAACTCCAGGGTGTAGCGCAGCCACTTGGAAGCGATCCGCAGCTGGTGGATGGTCTCGATGTCGGCCCAGCGCAGGACGCTCTCGTACCCGCGGACCTGCTCGTAGGCGAGCCAGATTCGTGACCCCGCGGTGTCCCGGACGCGGTGCGGTGCGACCGGGCTGGCCGACGAGCGGACCGCGGCGCCCTCCGCGGTCACGAAGATCCGGTACTCGTCGACAAGCCGGGTGTAGGCCGGCGAGTCCAGCTCCCGGATCAGGAGCTGCCGGGCGACTTCTCGATCGTCGGACCAGGCGCGGACGAGTGGCGCGAAGGCCGCCGCGTCGGCCTCGGGCAGCGTGGCCTGGTGCGCCCGGGCCGCCTCGATGAGGACGTCGAGGTCGCGCACGGCACCGAGCCGGGCGGCGAGCTCGCGCAGCCGGCCGCGCATGCGGCGTGTGCGATCGAGCCGGAAGCCGTCGCCGAAGACGCGCCATGCGGCCCGCATCCGTCGCGTGGCCACGCGCATCCCGTGGAGGTCCTCGATGCGGAGCCCGGTTCGGGTGCCCTCCTCGCGGGAGAGCAGCCGGGCCAGGTGAAACCGCAGCACCTTGCGGCCGGCCTCGGCGAGGAGGTCGTCGCGGGTGACGCCCGGAGTCTTGCCCACCACGAGCGCCGGTCGCGCCGGCACGTCGCCTGCCGACTCCTCCACGCGCGGCCCAGCCGAAGGCTCCTCCACGGCTCCCGCAGAGGCTGGTGGAGCGGGGTCGTCCGTCCCGCGCGCGGCATCCGGTGAGACGGCCGGCGCCCGCGCGCCCGTGGGAGCCGCGGCCGGCGCGGGCGTGTCCCCGCCGATCGGCGGGGACGGTCGTGCGCGTCCCCGCGCCGGCTTCCCGCCGCGGGCGAGTGCCGCCAGGGCGCGCTCCAGCTTGGAGGTCGTGACCGGCTCCAGCGTGGGATCCGCCGCCAGGATCGCCGCCACCTCGCCCAGACCTGCCTCGTCTCCCGTCTTCAGCTCGACTTCGAGCTCCAGGAACCGCTCGATCATCCGCCCACGGGCGACGATCTCCACGTCGTCGACGCTCAGCTCCACCTCGAGCGACTCGCCGGCGAAGGTTCGCGCGTGCCGCAGCTGCCGAATCGTGACGATCTCCATGAGCGGGGAGTCGCCCGCCTGCTCCAGGACCAGGGCCCGTGCGGCCGACGCGGGCCAGGCGTGCGGGTCGAGCGAGAGGTCGGCCGGGCCCTCGAGCTCCTCGCGCCGATGGAGGGCGGACGTGGTGGGGTTCGACGCCTTGACCGACAGGATCGTCATGCTGGGGCCCCGCCGGAGCCGGACCGCATAGCCGGCACGCGCCAGCGCGCCGTCCGCCGTGTCGATGTAGCGGTCCTCCACCTGGACCTGGCGCGGCCGTCCCGCCACGCGCAGCGTGCCGAGGGTCCGGAGCGCGCCGAGCCGGGCGGCCGACTCCGCGTCGAGCACGCGGTACTTGAGCTCCACCTCGATGCCCTGCCGGGTGACCGTCATGCGCGGATGCTCCTGGGTGGTGTCACGCGCGCGGGTCCAGGGACCCGACCGGTGACGCCGGGCGGCGCGGCTCGCGAGCCACGACGAGCGCCCGCTCGGCCCGTTCCATGAGCGTCACGAACGTGTCGATCGTGCCGGCCGCGGCGTTGATCTCCTCCGTCCGTCGCCAGGTCGTGTCCGCACCGAGCTGCCACGAACGACGGTCGTCCGCGAGCATGACCTCGATGATCTCGGCCAGCCGGGCCTGTGCCTCGAGATCCTCGATCGGGAACACGGCCTCGATGCGGCGGTCCAGGTTGCGCTCCATGAGGTCGGCCGACCCGGTATACCACTCCTGGCGCCCGCCGTTCAGGAATCCGTAGATCCGGCTGTGCTCCAGGAACTGGCCGACGATCGAGCGGACCCGGATCTTCTCGCTCACCCCCGGCACCCCGGGCTGGAGGGAGCAGATGCCCCGGATGATGCATTCGACCTCGACGCCGGCCGCGCTGGCCCGGTAGAGCGCCTCGATCAGCTCGGGATCGACGACCGCGTTGCACTTCACGACGATCCGGGCTGCGCGTCCGGCGCGGGCATGCTCGGCCTCGCGCTCGACCAGCTCGCGCAGGCGGGGACGGAGCGAGACCGGGGCCACCAGGAGCAGGCGGAACTGGGTCTGGCGCGACAGGCCGGTGAGGTAGTTGAACAGGTCGGTCGCATCCGCGCCCAGCTCGGGCCGACACGTCAGCAACCCGAGGTCGATGTAGATGCGGGCCGTCTTCTGGTTGTAGTTGCCGGTACCGATGTGGACGTAGCGGCGCAGCCCCGAGCCCTCGCGACGGACCACCAGCGAGATCTTGCTGTGGGTCTTGAGGCCCACCAGGCCGTAGACGACGTGGGCGCCAGCCTGCTCCAGCTTGCGCGCCCAGACGATGTTCGCCTCTTCGTCGAAGCGGGCCTTGATCTCGACGAGCACCACGACCTGCTTGCCCTGCTCCGCGGCGCGGATCAGGTCGCGGACGATCGGCGAGTCGCCCGAGGTCCGGTACAACGTCATCTTGATGGTCAGCACGTCCGGGTCGTCGGCGGCCTGCGCGATGAACCGTTCGATCGATGCGCCGAACGACTCGTACGGGTGGTGGACCAGGATGTCGCCCTGCCGGATCGCCGCGAAGACGTCGACGGCGTCGCCCTCGTCGTGCGGGGTCAGGCGGGCGGGGACGACCGGTGTCCAGGGCGGGTCGCGCAGCTCTGGCCGGTCCAGCGTCGCGAGCTGCCAGAAGCAGGTGGCGTCCAGGATCCCCGGGACCGCGTACGCGTCGTCCGGCCCGAGGCCGATGCCGCCGAGGATGAATTCGCGGACGCTGTCCGGCATGCCGTCCTCGACCTCCAGGCGGACGGCCGAGCCGAAGCGCCGCTGGCGCAGCTCGTGCTCGATCGCCGACACGAGGTCCCCCGCCTCGTCCTCCTCGATGTCGAAGTCGGCGTCGCGGGTCACCCGGAACGGGTGTGACTCCACGATCTCCAGGCCGGGGAACAGGACGTCCAGGTTCGCGGCGATCACCTGCTCCAGCGGGACGTAGACATGGCCGTCCACGGCGACGAGGCGCGGCAGGATCTCGGGGACCTTGATGCGGGCGAAGCGCTGCTCGCCGCCGTCGGGGTCGCGGACCACGACGGCCAACGACAGGCTGAGCGTGCTGATGTACGGAAAAGGGTGACCCGGGGCCACCGCGAGCGGAGTCAGGACCGGGAAGATCTCCTCGAGGTAGCGCTCCCGCAGCCGGGCATGGTGCTCGGGGATCGCGGCATGGTCCACGACGGCCACTCCCTCGGCGGCCAGCGCGGCACGCACCTCGGCCACGAGCCTGGCGTGGTCGAAGACCAGGCCGTGGACGCGGGCCCGGATCGCGCCCAGCTGCTCGGCAGCCGTGCGGCCGTCGGGGGACTTCTTGGCGCTTCCGGAGGCCACCTGGTCTAACAGGCCCGAGACCCGGACCTGGAAGAACTCGTCCAGGTTGGACGCGAAGATGGCCAGGAACTTGGCCCGCTCGAGGAGCGGGTTGCGCTCGTCCCGCGCCTCGAAGAGGACGCGCGCGTTGAAGTCCAGCCACGACAGCTCGCGGTTGATGTACGGGAGCGCGGCCGGACGCCGGCGCGCAGCCGGGCGCGGGGAGCGGGCGCGGAGGGTCGTCATGCGGGCCGGTTGGCTCCAGGAGCGGTCGCCAGGGGTGACATCGGCGTCGACCGCACCACACGCGTGCGGGTCGGCCAGAGATCGTAGCACGGCCACGTTCGCGCTCGACCTCGGCCGCCTGTCCCGGCCCTACCCCTCGGCGCGGTAGCGCCGCTCGCCGGTCGCCGGGTCCAGCCAGACGCGCATCGTTCGCCGACTTGACGGATCCTCGAAGAGCTCCTCGGTGCGCCGGAATCTCGGCTCCATGGGCGTGTCCAGGCTCTCGCCCCCACCAGGCCCGGGCGCGGCGCCGGCGCGGTCCGCCTGCTCGCTCCGGTATCGGAGCCGCTCAAGGGTCACCGCGAGAAGGAGGACCCCGCCGACGATGACGAGCCACAACCCGGCGAAGGCCCCGGCGTCGCCGCTCACGGCAACCGCCAACCCGCCCAGGAGCATGAGCCCACCGACGAACGCCAGCAGCAGGCGAACGATCCCCAGGCCCACGCTCAGGCTCCCGACGGCCAGGCCGCGGCCGGCCGGCGGTGAGGCGCGCGGCGAGTCGCGGTCGGTCTGCAGCAGGTCGCGGCCGGCCAGCGGTCAGTCGCGCCCGGTCCGCAGGGGGTCGCGCGGCGTGGCGCGACCATGGCTACTCGACCGGCGTGGTCGGGACCGTCTCCGTCGCGTCTGCCTCGACCACGACCGCGGTCCCGTACGCGACGATCTCGGACATGGTGCTCGCGATCTCCGAGCTGTCGAAGCGCATCGAGAGCACCGCGTTGCCGCCGGCGAGCGTCGCGTTGTGGACCAGGCGGTCGATCGCCTGCCGGCGGGTGTCCTCGAGCAGCTCGGTGTACTCGTGGATCTCGCCCCCGCCGAGCGAGCGCAGCCCGGCCATGATGTTGCCGCCCAGGCCGCGGCTCCGGACGACCAGCCCGAACACCATCCCCTTCGTCTCGGTGACGCGGTGGCCGGCGATGTATGGCGTGGTTGCGACGATCATCGCGATGCTCCCTTCGGGATGGCCGCGTCCGGATGTCCGGCGGCGGCTCGGGCGGCCGTGCACTCGGGGCACGGGCAATGGGTGCGCAGCGAGGTGAAGGTGTAGAAGCCGGTGTGGTGCCCGTCACCCCAGGTCGGTGCGACGGCATACCCACCCACGGGCTCCATCGAGACGAGCCGCGTCTGCTCCCCGGTGAGCGCAGGGTTCGAGTCCAGCCAGCCCGGCTGCCCCATCTCGCCCCGACAGTAGGCACACGGGCAGAGCCAGCGCAGCCGCACGAAGTCGTACCAGGAGATGTGCCCGTCGGCCCACTCGATCCGGAGCGTGCGCGCCTCGCGATCGGCGTGGATGCTCACGGGGGCAACCAGGTCGTCGCCGCGGAGGTAGCTCGATGCCATGAACGTAGTGTAGGCGTCACTCCGCCCGGTGCGCGAGCGTGCCCGGCGCGGCCACGGGTGATCGGCTAGTGGTGGGCCTGGTGTGGCTGCTTGAGGACGAGCACGGAGCAGTGTGCGTGGAGCAGCACGCTGTGCGCCACGCTGCCCATGACGATCCGGCTGATCCCGGTATGGCCCCTCGAGCCGATCACGATCAGGTCCCCGGCGACGTCGTGGGCGGCCTGCACCAGCTGGTCGGCAGGATCGCCCTCGCGCAGCTCGGCCTCGGCGGTTCGGCCGGCCGCCCGGAGTGTCGCGACCGCTGCCGCCATGACCTGGCCGAACGACTCGCGCGAGCTCGCGATCAGCTCCGCATAGAGGTCCGTCGCCGCCGAGAACATGGTCGGCGCGATGCCGCTCCGCCAGGGAGCCGCCATGTCCACGACGCCGACCACCCGAACCGGGATGGCCGCGAACGGCGACCAGCGCACCAGGAGGTCGCGGGCGGCGATCCCGGCCGGCGAGCCATCCTCCGCGAGCACGATCGATCCGACGTGATCTCCACGTGCCACCAGGACCGGCGAATCGGCGTGATCGACCACCGCCGACGAGACGGACCCCAGGAGGGCCGACTCCAGGGCGCCCTGGCCGCGACTTCCCACGACGGTGAGGTCGGGCTTCCAGGCCCGGGCCTCGTCGGGGATCGCGAGAGCAGGCGTTCCGCGAACCAGGTCCGTCTCCACGGTCAGACCGGCTGCCTCGAGGGGAGGCCGGGCAATCTCGATCACGGACGTCAGCTCGCGCAGAGCGTCTGCCTCGTACGCGTCGGCTCCGACGGGGATCACCGGGATCCAGGGCCCTCCCCAGAGCGCAGGCGCGATGTCGAGCGCGGCGAGAACCCGGACCACGGAACCGGCGGGCCACGGAAGGCTGGCGACCAGGTCCCGGGCTCGGGTCGCGGATGGGGAGCCATCGAGAGTGAGAAGGATCCGCATGCGATCACCTCCGCGGCTGCGTGCGAACATCATCCACCCGCGCGCCATGAAGCCGCTCGGTTTTGGGGCCCAAGGCCGGCCCGCCAAGGGCCTGGGTGGGCCTGCCAGTGGCCGAGCCCGGCGCGACCGCCCGAGGCCGTCGCCAGACCCGAGACCCTCGCCAGACCCGAGGCCGACGCTAGAGCGGCCGAGCGCGCTCGCGCGCGCGGGCACCGGCCGGCGATTGGCCTCGCTACTATCGTGACGAGCCCGACTTTCTCCGGCCGCCCCACCCAGATTCGAGGCAGCGCATGTCCCGCCCGCCGCAACCCGAGGACCTGTACCGGTTCCGCATTCCGACCGATCCGTGGCTCTCGCCCTCCGGTGAGCTGGTCGCGATGACCGTCCAGGTGGCGGCGCCCTCTCGCGATGCGTATCGCCACGCGATCTGGCTGGTGCCTTCCGACGGCAGCACGCCCCCGCGCCAGGCGACCCTCGGGGTTCGCCACGACACCCACCCCCGGTTCTCCCCCGACGGGCGCTCGCTCGCCTTCCTGTCCGACCGGCGGCCGGTCACGGAGGAGGAGCCCGAGGCGCCCAAAGATCGCGAGGACGGCACGCAGGTGCATCTGCTCCCGCTCGACGGTGGAGAGGCGCGCCGGCTGACCGACCTGCCGCGGGGCGTGGACGGCTTTGCCTGGTCCCCTGACGGCCGGTGGCTCGTCGTCCGGAGCGCGTCGGCCCGACCGACCCGTGCGGAGGACGCCCGCGCTCGCGGCAAGGGCGCGCCTCCCAAGCCGGGCGATCCGCCCACCTCCGATTACCGCTACCTGGACCGGCTCCAGAACATGCTCAACGGGCCGGGATTCATCTACGACCACGTGAGCAACCTGTGGCTCGTCGAGGTTGCTACCGGCACCGCGCGGCGGCTGACCACCGGCCGTACGAACCACGAGGACCCGGTCTTCTCCCCGGACGGCACCCGCGTCGCCTATGTCGCCCAGGGCGGGCGCGACCCGGACCTCGGCTGGCAGTTCGACGTGCACGTGGTGGATGTCGCGAGCGGCCGCGACGTCCGGATCACGGACGGAGCCGGCTCGGCGTTCGGGACGCCGGCCTGGCTGGAGGATGGCCGGACCGTCGCCATGCTGGGTCACCGCTACCCGCGGGCCGGCGGGAGCCGCAACGACATCTGGCTGTTTGCCGCGGATGGCAGCGAGGCCGGGAAAGGCGAGGGCCGCAACCTCTCGGGCCGCCACGACCTGATGCCGGGCTCGGGGATGGGCAGCGACATCACGCCGGGCGAGCCCGCCCACCTCTGGGCGGCGCCCGACGGCCGGCACCTCCTGTTCAGCGCGCCGGTCCGCGGCAGCTACGAGCTGTGGCGGATCGCCCTCGATGACGGCGAGGTGGAGCGGCTCACGGACGGGCGCCACTACCTGTCGGGATGGCACGCCGTCCGGCGCCCCGACGGGAGCGTCCGGGTCGCCGTCATCCGGTCGGACCCAACGGCGCTCGGTGACGTCCATGTCGTCGACCTTGGCGCGGACGGCCGAGCCGGCACCGACAGCGGAGACGGCCTGCGCCGGATCACGCACTGGAACGATGACGTCCTCGAGGAGGTCGACCTGCGGCCGGCCGTCGAGCGCTGGGTGGAGGTGGACGGCCAGGAGGTCCAGGGGTGGCTGATCCCCTGCGCGACCGCCGCTGCCGGCAACGCCGCCCCCCTCGTGCTCCAGATCCACGGCGGCCCGCACACGCTCTACGGGTGGGCGCCGTACTGGGAGTTCCAGGTGCTGGCCGGCTCCGGCGTGAGCGTCCTCGCGACGAACCCGCGTGGCTCGGAGGGCTACGGCCAGGACTTCAACGCCGCGAACATCCCCGACTGGGCAGTGGGCCCGACGCGCGATGTGCTGGCCCACGTGGATGCGGTCGTGGGCGATGGGCTCGCCGACCCCGGGCGGCTCGGGGTGGCCGGCGGCTCCTACGGCGGGTACCTGACGAACTGGATCGTCGGGGCGGATTCGCGCTTCGCGGCGGCCATGACCTGTCGCAGCGTGACCGACCTCGCCACGCTCATGCTGACCGGGGATCTCGCCGGCGGGATGTTCGGGAAGATGGAGTTCGGCGCCCAGCCGTGGGAGGACCCGGAGCTCTACCGGCGGCTGTCACCGCTGACCTACGCCGACAGGATCCGGACCCCGCTGCTCATCCAGCACGCGGAGAATGACCTGCGCTGCCCCATCGGCCAGGCCGAGGCGCTCTTCGCGGTGCTCCGGACGCTCCGACGGCCGGTCCGGTTCATGCGGGTCCCGAACGAGTCGCACGAGCTGACCCGCTCCGGCGCGCCGTTCCGACGGGCGGAGAACCTGGTCCAGGTCAAGGCCTGGTTCGGCCACTACCTGGTGGCCGGGCGGAAGGGCCTGCCCCCGCTGCCGAGGAATCGCGCCGGCAAGTAGTCATCGGGGCGGGGTGCCCGGGACGGGGTCCGTGGCCGGGTTCCCGGGACGGCGGGCCCGGCCCGCGTGCCCGGAACGGGTTCCCGGTGCGCGGTCAGCGCGGGTGTGGCCGCCCTTGGCCGGTCGCGGTCAGCCGGGTGTGGCGGCCCGCCTCTGGCCAAGGGCGGCCACCATGAGCTCGAGCGCGGAGGCGTGCTCCTCGACCAG
>CAZKXK010000071.1:9395-9781 GCA_964556585.1 uncultured Anaerolineaceae bacterium | reverse complement strand
CCGACCTTTTCAGTCGGAAATGCTACACCCGGCCGCGAGGGAGCGTCAATGGAGGTAGGGCGCGGAGTGACGTGGCGTCTCTTGTGGGAAAGCCCGAAACGAGCGGGCGTTCAACTTCACGTGTTCCAGCACAGAAGGAGTACGCCCATGGCAACGGTACCCGACAGCGTAGGCAAGCAAGCCGACCCGTCGGTCTGCTGGCACGGACCGACGGGTCGAGTCCATCGCGGCGGGTAGATGGGGCCGCGGCTCCGCGGACTGCCGCGCGATCAGTACGGAACGCAGGAACGTCGATCGGCGCCCCAGGGTGACGAGCTGCTCCTAGAGCCGACCGAGGATGAGCTTCGCGAGTTTCGGCGGCGTTTCGATATTCCGATCAGCGACGC
>CAZKXK010000071.1:0-9385 GCA_964556585.1 uncultured Anaerolineaceae bacterium | reverse complement strand
ACGCGGACACCACAACGCGCCGCACGGCGCCCGGCCTGGCAGTCGCGTGCGCT
This sequence comes from uncultured Anaerolineaceae bacterium, assembly GCA_964556585.1. Classification (GTDB taxonomy): domain Bacteria; phylum Chloroflexota; class Limnocylindria; order Limnocylindrales; family CSP1-4; genus CTSoil-043. Next base: position 9,332 of record CAZKXK010000071.1, on the reverse strand, counting down.
GCGCGACTTACAACCGGCCGAGGATGAGCTTCGCGAGCTGGTTCGTCTTGTCCATGATCCCGGGGTCGGTGACGTCCAGGAGTTGCAATTGGATCTCCGTGTCCCCCTTGAGGACGTACAGGGTCTGGCCCGGCCCCATGAACGCCGCGTCGCCAAGGCCCGAGACGTCTCCCGTCGCGAACAGGTTGCCGACCCCCTGGGCCAGCGAGGAGCTGAGCGGGGCGGCCTCGCTCGCGGCAGCGGCACCGAGCGACTGCAGGCCGCCGGCAAACCCGATGAGGAACGAGCGGGTCGAGTCGTAGTCGGCCTTGCCGCCGGGACTCACGACCGTGAGTGACACATCGTCCGTGCCGGTGTCCGAGGGCCAGCTCCAGGTGCAGCCCGGCTGCCCGGGCTGGTTCTGGAATGGCGCCGCGGTCGCCACGGCGTGACCGACGGTCGTCTGGACCTCCGTCGCCGTGAGCAGCGCGCACGCGTCGGTGACCGTCGCCCCCGCGCCAGCGTTGCCTCCGCCGCCCGGCGACGCGGCGGCCCCATTGCCGGAACATGCGCCGGCAATGAACGCCACGACGAGCGGCAGGACCGCCGCTGCACCCGGGCGACGAACCGCAAACAGCGATGCCATGGCTCCCCCCTTGTCCCGCAACGCTCACCGGCGAGGATCCTGCACGCCTCGAGCGGTTGAGCTGCATCGTGTCGCCTGCCACGAACCATTGCAAGAGGCGGTGATGGCGATCGGGGTGGGTCTCGGTGCCGCCTCGGCGACGGACTATCCGTTGATGATGGCGATGGCGTCCCAGAGCGCCGCGTTGTAGTTGGGATCATGGAAGCCGACCTTCGCCTTCACGGCCAGCGCGAGCCGCGCTCGCTCGCCGGTGCGGATCGCCTCCTCGACCGCGTGCCACTCTTCTGGCGTTGGGGCGTGGTCGATCGCTCGCCACCATGCCGTGCCCTCCGGGATGGGGGCAACCTCTCCCTTCCGGTACACGCTCGTCGTGCCCAACGCCCCGGTCAAGGGCACCCGGAGCACGTTCGAGAGCGCCGCACGGACGTGTCGCAGCGCCGTGTTCGGCTCGCCCATTGCACGCTCCTCTCCAACCGCTCGGTGCCGGGCTTCCGGCCCTGTTCGCCGCGCGCGACCGCGTCAGGTGCCAGTGAGGTCTGCCAGCCCGGGCCGGGTCAGCCCCCGGCGAGGTGCCGCAGCGCGACCGCCGCGTGGAGCGCGGCACCCACGGCCAGCGCGGGCTCGTGGTAGACGACCCGGTTCGAGTGGTTCTGCGGCGCGGCCGCGGGCTCGAGGTCCGGCGGGCAGGCGCCCAGGAAGACGAACGCGCCCGGCACGCGCTGGAGCACGTAGGAGAAGTCCTCGCCGCCCATGATCGGGGCCGGCATGGGTCGCACGGCGGCCGGCCCCAGGAGATCCGCCGCGACCTGTGACACGAAGGCGGCGAAGCCCGGGTCGTTGACGGTGACCGGGTAGCCGCGCTCCAGGTCCAGCTCGGCGGTCGCGCCGTGCGCCGCGGCGACCCCGGCGAAGACGCGCGCCACGCCGGCGTGGACGGCGTCGCGTTGCACCTCGGAGACGGTCCGGATCGTGCCCTCGAGGGAGGCCGTCTCCGGGATGATGTTCGTGGTCGTGCCCGCGTTGATGTGGGCGATCGTCACGACGGCCGGGTCGAACGCGTCGACCGTCCGGGTCACCATCACCTGCAGGGCCGTCACGATCTCGGCCGCCACCACGATCGGGTCCAGCGCGAGGTGCGGCTCCGACGCGTGGCCGCCCCGCCCGCGGACGGTGGCCCGAATGAAGTCCGCGGCGGCCATCTGCGCCCCGGCCCGGTGGTTGACGGTCCCGCTGGCGAACTTGGCCAGGATGTGGATGCCGAACGCGGCGTTCGCCTCCTCCCCCGCAGGCAGGTCCAGGAGCCCCTCCTCGAGCATCGCCCGGGCGCCGTAGAAACCCTCCTCGCCCGGCTGGAACATGAGCAGGACGCGGCCCGCCAGCTGCTCGCGTCGCGCCGCGAGGAGACGTGCCCCGCCCAGCAGCATCGCCATGTGGGTGTCGTGCCCGCAGGCGTGCATCGCCCCCGGGATCTCCGAGCTGAACTCGAGCCCGGTTTCCTCCTGGAGCGGCAGGCCGTCCATGTCGGCGCGCAGGATGATGGTCGGACCCGGACGAGCGCCCTCGATGACGGCGGTCACGGAGCTGATCGCCCTGCCGACACGCGGCGCCAGTCCCATTCGCTCGAGCTCGGCGACGATCACTGCCTGCGTCGCGGGCAGGACCAGCCCGACCTCTGGCCGGCGGTGCAGGCGTCGGCGCACCTCGACGATCTCCGGCATGAGGGCCTGGGCGTCGGCCAGCAGGCCGGGCAGCGCGAGCGTGTTCGTCGTCATGGCCGAAGTATGCGCGGGTGGGGATCGGGCCCGCCGAGCCCCGCAGGCAACCCGGCGGGCGGCGCCACGGCGCCCGCCCCGTCGGCCCTGCGGCCCTGCGGTCGTGCGTCCCTGCGGCCGGGGCGCTCCGCCACGCACGGGATGCAGGAGAATCGTCGCATGGCGCCGCCCCTCCGCAACGACTCGCCCCTGCCCGGCGCCGTTCCAGTGCCCACCGACTCGCCCCTGCCCGGCGCGACCTGGCGCCCGTTGTCCCCGGCCGACGCCGACGCCCTGGAGCGTGTGATCGAAGCGGCCCGGGTCGAGGACGGCGGTCAGGAGGTCCGAACGCGCGACGACGTGCTCCGCGAGCTGACCGACCCCCGGGCGCTGGCCTCCACGAACACGCTCGGGCTCGTGCTCCCCGACGGGAGCGTCGCAGGGTGGGCGATCGTCCACGAGCGGTTCCGCGCCAGCCTGGCTCGGCGGGTCTTCCTCGACGGCGACACGCACCCGACCGTGCGTTGTCGCGGGATCGGGACGAGGCTGTTGCGCTGGGCCATCGCGCGGGGCGAGGAGACCCTGGCCGCGCAGCCCACCGACCTGCCGCGCTTCCTGGAAGCGTTCCGCGACGTCAACGCGAGCGGCGCCGTGGCCCTCCATATCGGGCACGGGTTCACGATTGTTCGCCAGTACATGGACATGCGGCGCGACCTCACTGCCGCGCTTCCCGCGGATGCGGCCGTGGCTGGAATCCGGATCGTCCCCTACCAGCCGGCCCATGCCGAAGCGGTGCGCCGTGCCCACAACGAGGCGTTCGCCGACCACTGGAGCTCCGAGCCGGTGGGCCCGGACGACTGGGAGCGCGACTTCGTGGGCGATCCCCACTTCCGGGCCGACCTGTCGTTCGTCGCGCTCGCGGGCGAGGACGTCGCCGGGTACAGCGTCAACTACTGCAGCGAGGCCGACTGGGCCGCGGGCGACGTCCGGGACGCGTGGATCGGCCAGCTCGGCGTGCGGCGGCCGTGGCGGGGCCGCGGTCTCGCGACCGCCCTGCTCGTCCGCGGCATGATCGCTTTCCGGGCCGCCGGCATGGACGCCGCATCGCTCGGGGTCGACACGGAGAACCCGACCGGCGCGGTGGGCCTGTACGAACGAGTGGGCTTCACGGTCAACCGGCGCTTCGTGCGGCTCCGTCGCGTCGTCGCGGATTGAGGCGTCGCGTGTCCATCGTCGTCCGCGAGGCGAAGCCCGGGGAGCACGCGCAGCTCGGCGAGCTGGTGGTGGCCGCGTATCGCTCGCTGCCGGAGTTCGACGAGCCCGGCTACGAGCCGGAGCTGCGGGACGTTGGACGGCGCGCCCGCGAGGCGGTGGTCCTTGCCGCGGTCGACGAGGTGGACGGGTCGCTGCTGGGCTGCGTGACCTACGTCCCCGGACCGGAGAGCCCCTGGGCAGAGCTCCTGGAGCCGGGCGAGGCCGGGATCCGCATGCTGGCGGTGGACCCGGCGGCGCGCGGCCGCGGTGCGGGGACCGCGCTTGCCATGGCGTGCGTGGCCCGGGCGCGCGCCGAGGGCCGCAGCGCGGTGGCCCTCCACTCGATGCAGTTCATGCGTCCGGCCCAGGCGATCTATGCGCGCCTCGGCTTCGTCCGGCGGCCGAACCGCGACTGGGAGCCCGTGCCAGGAGTTCGCCTCCTGGGGTTCTCGCTCGCGCTGTAGGCGCCGGAGCGCCGATTAGCTGCGGTTGCCGCAGCGCCGATCAGCTGCGGTTGCCGCCGAACAGCCGCAGCATCATGAAGAAGAGGTTGATGAAGTCCAGGTAGAGCTTGAAGGCGCCCATCACGGCGCCCTTCTCCATCGCCCCGGCCCAGGCCGCGACCGCGCCGCTCTGGATCTGCTGCACGTCGAAGGCCGTGAGCACCGTGAAGATGACGACCCCGGCGACGGAGATGCCGAAGCTCAGGAAGCTCCAGCCGATGAACAGGTTGACGACCATCGCGACCATGAGGCCGATCAGGCCCATGAACAGGTAGGCGCCCAGGTTCGAGAGGTCGCGCCTGGTGACCGCGCCATAGAAGGCCGCGGCGCCGAAGACGGCCGCGGCGGCGCTTCCTGCAGCCACCACGCTGCCCAGGTCGTAGACCCGCAGGATGAAGCCGAAGGTCACGCCGGTCAGCGCGGCATAGGCGAAGAAGAGCAGCAGCCCTACCGTCGCCGGGATCCGGCGGATGGCCAGCGTCAGGCCGAACGCGATCGCGAGCTGGGCGATGATCAGCGGCAGGACCAGCCCTTCGAGGTTGGCGAGCTGCGTGTCGGACAGGCCGGCCACGACCGCGCCGATGGCGGTCGTGAGCAGCAGCCCGAGGAACATCCAGAAGAACGCCTGGGTCAGGAATGCCTGCGCCAGCCGGGCATCCGGGCGAACGCCCACGCGGCTCGGCGACGCGTACGGGTTGGTCAACATGGTGAGCTGGATCTCCTTGGTGGCGAGCCGGAAATGCGCGCTCCGGATCTCTATTCTCGCCAACTCTCGAAAGCCTGCACGCGACGGGGCCGGCTGCGCGGAACCGTCCGCGCCCGAGAGTCGGCCAGCGTTGGCGCCGACGATGCCCACCGGGGCCGGTCAGCCTCCGGTCAGCCCGCGTCAGCGGGTCAGCCCCGGTCAGCCCGTCCGGGGCCGCCCGGCGTGGTCCGTGGTTCGCGCCGCCGTCGGACTGTGCGCCTCGGCCTGCTCGGCAGCGCGGGCAAGCACCCACAGGAGGTCGGCGAGCCGGTTCAGGTACGGCAGCAGGTTCGGGCCGGGCACCAGGCCCGCGCGGTCCAGCGTGACGGCGCGCCTCTCGGCCCGCCGGACGATGGTCCGGGCAAGCTCCAGGGCCGCGCTCGTCCGAGTCTCGCCGGCCACCACGAACTCCCTCGGCGGGTCGATCCGGGTCTCGTAGTCGGCCAGGAGCGTCTCGATCCCGACGACCATCGCGGCGGAGACGCGCGTCGTTCCCTCCTCCAGCCGCTCCCAGGACGCCGGGTTGGCGGCCAGCTCCGCGCCGACTGTGAACAGCTCCCGCTGGATCCGGAGGACGATCGGCTCGAGCTCCGCGAGGGCGGCGGGGAGCGCGTCGAGCCGGCGCTTGACGTCCAGCTCCGCCCGGGCGAGCCCGAGCGCCGCAACCGTCTCGTCGATGGTGCCGTAGGCCTCGGTCCGGAGGTCGTCCTTGGGGATCCGGTCGCCGCCGAAGAGCAGGCCGGTCGTGCCGTCGTCGCCCCTCTTGGTGGCGACGGAGAAGGGTTTCCCGGGGGACGAAGCTTCCCCGCTCACCACATGAGGCCCGCGTCGCGCGGGTCCCAGCGCTCGGCGAGAAGGGTCACCTTGACCGGGTGATCAAGGACGGACTCGGCCTGTTCCTTGACCTGGGCGATCATCGAGCCGGCGTACGGGCAGAAGGGCGTCGTGAGGATCATCTTCACTTCGGACTCGGTCTCGCCCAGGATCACCTGCTTGATCAGCGCCAGCTCCACCACGTTCATCCCGATCTCCGGATCCACGACCTCGCGCAGGGCGTCGAGGATCGCGATCTCCTTGGCACGTCGCTCGAGCTCGAACGCCGAAACGGCGGCCGGATCGGTGGTAGGCGCGGTGATGGGTTGCTGGTCGGTCATGGATGGCTCTCGATGGTGCCGCGGGATCGCGGTGGCTCGCACGAAGGGTAGCACCGATGAGCGGAAAGACGAGCCCGCAGGTCGGAATTGATCGCCGACGGATTGCCACGTCGAGGCACGGCCGCGTCGTCGCGGCAAGGCCGTGGCATCGGCCGGCGAGACGTGGCCGGGCCACCCGTGCTCAGCCGCGGATGGCGGCCACTCCCGGGTCGATGACGACCCCCGGGCGCTGCAGCTCGGGGGGCAGGCCCGCCGACTCCGAGGCGCTGAAGCCCGGCCCGGTCAAGGATCCATCGGGCAGCAGGAACTCCGCGTAGCGATCCGGGTGGTCCGCGGCGTAGCAGTAGGCGAAGGCGATCCCCAGCCGGCGCAGCTCCGGGTGGTCCGTGAGGATCCGGGTCAGGTCGTAGCCGGAGCGTCGCATCTCGAGCAGCTGGCGGACGGTCAGCCGGCTGCCATAGCAGAACGGCTCGCCATTCATCACGAGCGGATCGACCTGGACCCACTTGATGGTCATCGATCAGCCGCCCTTGTAGATGGCCCACAGCAGGCGGTTGCGCTTGCGCGCGTCACCGGACAGGCCGCGGTGCCAGTGGAAGACCGCGATCGCCTGGTCAAGGCCACGCTCGGCGGGGCCGCGCTCCTCGTCCGACAGGACGGCCGCGAGCGCCACGCGCACCCCCTCCGAGAGCAGGATCAGGTCATCCATCGGGACGTGGCGACGCCGGTAGACCGGCGCGACCCATTCCGCCCACTCGCGCACCTGGGCCGGGCTGCCCGACGCGACCGCGAGGGCGACGCGCTCCAGGTAGCCGTCCGTATCCCGGAGAAGGTGCCGCAGGCCGGCCTGTCCCTGGCGCTCGCGGAGCGTCGGATCGCGATCGACGGCCGCCTCCAGCGCGCGGACGGCCAGCCGGGCGCGCGCAGCGCGGATGCGGTCCGCCGCGGCGGGGAAGCCGGCGGTCATGTCCGGCATCGGGAGGCCCAGGGCGGGATGGCTCACGGCGCGAAGTCTACCCAATCGGTTGGGGGATGGCGCCCGGCGCCGGCGGCACCACCGGCGTCCGCGGCACCCGACGCGGACGGCACGCGACGCCCGGTGCCGGCACCGGCGGCACTCGACACTGCGCCGGCCCTGCACGATGCGGGCGGTACCATCCCCTGCATGCCCGATCGCGAGCCCGGCGACCGCCCGCCGCGGCGACTCCTGGAGCACGCCCCGTCGGAACGCTACGCCGCGGGCGGGGCGGCGAGTGGCGGCGGGGCGGCGAGTGGCGGCGGGGCGGCGAGTGGCGGCGGGGCAGCGAGTGGCGGCGAGAGCCGCGGCCTGCGACGCGCTTTCCTGCTGGGCCTGGTCGCGGCGGCACTCGGGGCGGCCGTCCACGTGGCGTTCGCGGTCCTGCTGCTGGCGACCGGGGGCCTGCTCGTCGTGGCAGCGACGCTCGGCTTCGCCGTCGGCGCGCTCGTTCGGTACGGCGCGGGATCGCGCGTCCGGGCCGGTGCGGTGCGCGGACTCGGCGTGGCCCTGGCGCTCGCCGCGATCATTGCAGCCCTGGCCATCAACTGGAGCCTGTCCGGCGAGTATCTCGGCCCGCTGGACTTCCTCGCCCAGGTCTACGGCGCCCTGGTCCCGCTCCAGGTCGCGGCCGCCGCGGCCGGGGCGCTTGCCGGAACCCGCTGAGCCACGGAGGTCCGTTCGGATGCCGCACTTCCCCAGCTTCGAGCACTGGTTCCCGCCCAGCCCACCCCCGAAGCGACGCCCGGCGCCCGCCTACACACTGCGCCACCCCACCGAGGAGGACCTGGCCGCCATCGAGGGCCGTTTTCGCGACTGGATGGAGCAGCACGGATCAATCGGCCCCGGGCGGGCCTGGTCGCGCAACCTGGCCGCGACCTCGTGGCTGGCGGAGGCCGACGGGGCGGATGCCGACCCGGCGGATGCCGACTCGGCGGATGCCGGCGAGCCAGGGGCAGCCCAGGCCGGCCGGCCGCTGGGGATCCTCCTGGGACTCGCGTCACCGCACACCGCCGGGGAGGCCTCGATCCAGCGCATCGCCGTGGACCCGGAGTTCCGGCGTCGCGGGATCGGGCGGGCACTGGTGAGCCGGTTCTCCGACGCGCAGGAGCGGTCGGGTGCATCTCGCCTCGCCGCCACCTGCCGCCCCGACGACCGCCCGGCCCTCGCGTTCTTCGCGGCGCTCGGGTTCCGGCCCAACGCGGGGCCGGGCAGCCGCCCGCTCTACGGCGTGCCAGCCTTCGAGGACTGGGAGGGCCCGGGTGAGGACCGGGTGCTCCTGGAGCGGCCGATCAGCCCGTAGGCTCGGGCCCCGCGATCTCGCTGACGATCGCGCCGGGGGTCAGCTGCTCGGCCAGGAGGCGCGCGAAGCGCGCCGGCCGCTCAGCCGCCGGGACGCGCTCCAGCCAGCGCGAGAGGAGCCGCTCGCCCTCGAAGTAGACGAAGACGTATGTGCGCCAGAGCGGGTGGTCGATGAACTCCAGCCGCTTCGCCGCGCGCTCGGGGGTCGTGAGCAGATACCGCTCCAGGTAGGCGAGGACTTCCTCGCGCGGGGCACCGTCCGCGTGGCGCAGGAGGGCGGCATTGCCGCGCACCCCGCCGAGCGCGCCCGTGGCCCGGGTGATCGCGGCCTGGGCCTCGGCGGCCGCGCGGGCCGCGGCCCGATCGCGGGCCACGTCCAAGCCGGCGAGCCCATAGATCTCAACGAGCAGGTCAACCTCGTCGGCGGCGGGGACGGCGAAGCGGCGACCCAGGTCGGCGAGCCCTTCCGAGAGCAGGCACTCCGGCGCGTTGATGCAGAGGACCGATGCCTCCAGGCGGCCCAGCTCGCCCACCAGGTGCGCCTCGTGCCAGGCGTGCTCCAGGTGGTGGCCCGGGTACGTCTCGTGGGGGAGGACCCCCAGGAGGTCGGCCGCCCGGCTGGGCAGGTCCGTGTTGATCTCCACGCGGCTGTGGAGCTCGCCGTCGTACCAGTTGTAGCCGGACCACGGCTGGTCGCGCACGAGGGAGACCGTGAGCTGCTCGCCCTCCGGCAGGCCGAACAGCGAGCGCGAACGCTCCCGGAATCGCGGGAGCAGCGCGTCGATGACATCGCGCAACCGGTCCGGCGGGATCGTGAAGCGGGCATCCCAGGCGGCCATCCGCTCCGCCGGCGTTCCGTCGCCCGGGAGCAGCCGATCGAGGTCTGCGGCCGCCGCCTCGAAGACGACCTCGTCCGTCCGCTCCGGCGTGAAGTCGAAGCAGGCGGTGACGTGCTCCAGGTAGGGCAGCGGGTCGCCGGCGAG
>CAZKXK010000070.1:0-9796 GCA_964556585.1 uncultured Anaerolineaceae bacterium | reverse complement strand
CCCGGGCCAAGGCCAAGCGGGGGGAGCTAGGACGATGAGCGCCGCGAGATCGGCGTGTGTCGTCGGCCGGTCGACGCGGACGTGCGGGTGGGCGGCAAGGAGTCCTAGCCCGGCAGCCGGCCCTCCCGCGCGATGAGCTCCAGCAGTGGCCGCTCGCGGGCGATCGTCGTCTCGCGGCCGTGTCCCGGCACCACGCGGAGGGCGTCCTCAAGCCCGGCGAGCCGGGCCAGCGACTCCACCATCGCCTCCGCGTCGCCGCCGGGGAGGTCCACCCTGCCCCAGCCTCCGGCGAAGAGCGTGTCACCGGAGAAGATGATCCCGTCCTCGGCGGAGAGCAGGCACACCGAGCCCTCCGTGTGACCCGGCGTGTGAAGGACGGCCAAGCGCTGGTCGCCGAACCGGATCAGGCCTCCCTCGGCGAGCTCGACGGCGGGCACGCACGGGGGGATCGGAAACGGCGCGAACAGCGGCTGGGGATCCGTGAGGTGGTGCCAGTCCGCCCGATGGGCCGCGATCCTGGCACTCACCCCGTCGTCCGCCTCCTGCCCGGACCACGCCTGCAGGGCCGCGTTCTCGCCGGTGTGGTCCCAGTGACCGTGCGTCGACACGATCAGCACCAGCCGCCACCCGTGCCGCCCCAGCGCATCGACGATCCAGGGCAGGCCGGGGATCGCGCCGTCGATGACGATCGCCTGGCGCGTCCGCGGATCGCCGACGAGGCAGACGTTGGTCTGCAGGGGGCCGATGGCGCGGGTCAGGAGCTCCATCTTCGAGCCCCGACGGAAGGCGCCACGACGGGCGGCCGCGATCCCACGCTCACGCCTCCAGCTTCCGCCTGGCACAGCCGAGAACGTCCGCAATCACGCGGCCCGCGGTCTCCTCGACCTGCGCCGCGCCCAGCGAGGCAAGCAGCCCGGCCACCTCGATCTCGGCGGTCCAGTCGACCACGCTCGCGCCGTGCGCACCGTCGGTGAGCACCATCGTCGCGGTGACATCGACATGGCTCCCGGGCCCCGTGCCGTGGGCGCGCACGGTCGCATCGTTCGGCTCGTGGAGATCCACGTACTCGAGGTCGACCACGATCGGGGCGCTGAAGAATCCGACGCGGACCTTGGCGTGCGCCCGAAACCGTCCGCCCTCCAGCGACTCGATCCGGGGGCTGCCCGGGAGGCAGGGCGCCACCCGCTCCGGATCCACGAGGAGCGCCCACACCGCCGAACGCGGCGCGCGGATCTCGGCACGGCCCTCGAGCCTCACGTCGCCGCCCCCTGGTCCGCAGCGTCGGGGTGCGGCTCCCAGGTGGCAATCCCGGCCCGGCCTTCGACCACCGTGGCCAGCCGCACGCTTCCGTCGCCGGCGATCACGGCCCGCCGGTCCACTTCCGCCAGGAGGCGCACATCCGCCGCGGATCCCGGGGCAACGAACAACTGGTTACGGAGCCATGCCACGAGCGCGCCGCGGGATGCGAACACGCGCGGCGGGCGCGGCTCGAACGCCACGGCGGGCGCCCGGCCCTCCGCCTCGAGGATGGCCAGGAACTCCCCCAGGCCGGGCAGCTCGACGTGCTCCTCCCCGTGGACGGCTTCCCAGAACGGACCCACCGAGGCAGACGGTGCTCGCTCGGTCATGACGGCCACGCACAGCCTGTCGGCGGCGGCCTCCATCGCGTCGATGAAGGCAGCGATCCCTTCGACGTCATGGCCGAGATGGGCAATGAGCGCAACGTCTGCGCGCGGGGTCCCAGCGTCCATCTCCATTGGCCAGCGGGCGTGCACAAGCTGGACGTTGCGGATCCCGTGGCGGTCCATCGCGGCCCGGAGCGCATCGAGCATTCCCGCTGACGGATCGACGGCGATCACCTCGCGGACCCGGTTCGCAAGCGGCAGGGCGTAGCGCCCGGCCCCGGCGCCGATGTCGAGCCACGTCTCGCCGGGGCGCGCGATCTCCAGGAGCCGGTCGAGCGTCCGGTCGCTCGAGCGGCGCGGGTCGTCGACGAACATCCCCGCAACCGGGGCGTAGAAGTCGCCGCTGTCCGGCACCTCGCGCACGCGCTCGGCCTGCTCGCGGTTGGCGCGGACCCGGGCCGCCCAGGCCGCCGCGAGCTCGCTTGCGCCTCCGGGATTCGGGGGAACGTTCATTGAACCTCCTTGGACGAGTCGGGAGCGTTGTTCGACGGTCCGCTGGCGTCGAGCGCGGGAGAGCCGGCGGCCGGCCCGGCATGGCGCTCGCCCTGCCCGGCAAGGGCTGCCAGGTCGCCCGGCGTGTCGACGTCGGGGTTCATGCCGGACACCGCCACGCGGACCACCCTGGTCGGATCGGCTGCCAGCAGCGGACCCAGACCGCGGTCGCCCGCGACGCCAGCCACGTGCGGCCAGCCTGCCGGCAGGAGCAGGACAGGGTTCGGCGCCGCGTCCCCCGAGTAGCGGGGGGCGACCGCGATCGTGCCGGCCGGCACCCGTGCAGCGCACAGCTCGCGCACGACGGACGCGCGGACGCGGGGCTGGTCGGCAAGCAGGAACAGGACGCCGGCGGGGACCGGCGCGGCGGCGCCCGGGCCGAACCCCAGCCGGAGCGACGTGGCGAGACCGCGCTCCGGCGCGGGATTGACCGCGACGAGCACGCCCTCGAGCGCGGATGGCTCGACTGCCCGGACGGCGCCAATGACCGCACGCGCGTCGCGACCCAGCACGACGATCACGCGCCGAATGCCAGCCTGGTGAACAGCCCCCAGGACGTGCGCGAGGAGCGGTCGTCCGTCCAGCGGTGCCCGCACCTTGCCCCCGCCGAAACGCGTGCCGGCTCCGGCGGCGAGGATGACGGCGGCCATCTCCCCGGCGTCGCTCACCCGGAGGCTCCCGCCCGCCGGAGCCGGTGCAACGGCACGCCCGACCCGTCGTGGCGCTCGGCGACGATCTCCGCCATGATCGCGAGCGCCGTCTCCGCGGGTGCGCGCCCGCCGAGATCGAGCCCGATCGGTCCCCGGAGGCGCGCCAGCTCGGGCTCGGTGAGGCCCGCCGCCCGCAGTCGCGCCCGCCGGTCGGCCTGGGTCTTGCTCGATCCGACCGCACCCACGTAACGACAGCCGCGCCGCAGCCCCGCGACGATCGCGGGCTCGTCGAACTTGACGTCGTGCGTCAGCACGGCGACGGCGTCTGCCGGGCCCAGGCCGATCTCGTCGGCGACCTCGTCGGGCCACCCGACGACCAGGCGGTCGACGTCCGGGAAGCGCTCCCGGGTCGCGAAAGCCGCCCGTCCGTCGATGACCACGGTCAGGTAGCCGAGCACGTGCGCGATGTCCACGAGCGGCATCGCCACCTGGACCGCACCCACCACGACGAGCCGCGGGGCGGCCGGATACGTCTCAAGGAAATACTGGCGACCGGAGACCGTGACGGTCGCCGACCTGCCCTCCGCAAGCGCCGCGCGAGCGGCCCGGACGACCTCCGCGTCGGCCGCCGGCGACCCGGTCGTCCCCCCCAGCGTCCCGTCGGCCGCCACGCGCACGGCGGCCGCGGGAGGCTCGCCGGTTCCGGGCGGATGCGGCCCGAATGCCGCACCCGGCGCGTCGGCCGGCAACGGGATCACCACCACCGAGCCGCTCATGCCGGCCGCCGCCTCCAAAAGCTCCGGCCGCAGGGATGGCTCCACGAGAACGTCGATCGTGCCGCCACAGGCCAGGCCGACGTCCCAGGCCTGCTCGTCGCTGATCCCGTAGCGGATGACGCGGCTCACGCCCGCCCTGCGGGCCGCCAGGATCTCCTCGAAGGCGGCCCCCTCCACGCATCCGCCCGACACGCTCCCTGCCAGCCGGCCGTCCGCCGTCACGACGAGGACCGCGCCCTCTGGCCGGGGCGCCGAACCGAACGTCCGGATGACGACCGCGCGGCCCGGCGCCTGGCCCTCGGCCTGCCATGCCCGGACCGTCTCGAGGAGCTCACGCATGTCCGCTCGTCCTTCTCTCGCTCATCCGCGCAGTGGCCGGGCCGATGCCGGGTCCAGGAACGCCTGGGCGACCGCGCCTGGCGGCGCGCCGATCCGGGGAAGGGACGAGCGGGCCGGCCCCCGCCGGGGCGGGCCGCCGGCCGCGACGAGATGCACGCGGGGCGTGCCGCGCCGCGGTGGCCGCCCGGCGCTGCCCAGGCCCATTCCGCCCAGGACTTCGCCGAGCCGCTCCAGCGAGGCGATCGAGTGCATCGGCAGGAAGTCGTCGATCGATGGGTAGGCGGCCGCCATGCCCGCCGCGATCGGCTGGTAGCCCTCGGCGCCGGCCAGCGGGTTGAGCCAGATCAGCCGGTGGCAGTTGCGCTGGAGGCGCGCCACCTCGACACGCACCAGCTCCGGGTCGCCGCGATCCCAGCCGTCCGAGACGACGATGACCACGCCCGACGTGCGAAGCACCCGCCGCGCCCAGCGCAGGTTGAACGTCCGGAGGGACTCGCCGATCCGCGTTCCGCCGGACCAGTCGCTGACCGTCTCGCTGACCCACCGGATCGCGCGGTCCGGATCTCGCCCGCGCAGCTCGTGGGAGATCCGGGTCAGCCGCGTGCCGAAGACGAACGATTCCGTGCGCACGCCCGACGCGCGCGAGAGCGCCTGCACGAACCGGAGCAGGATCCGGGCGTGGCGCTCCATGGACCCCGAGACGTCGCACAGCACGACGATCGAGCGTGGGCGCCGCACGCGACGCCGCCAGACCCAGTCCGCGAGGTCGCCCCCGGCGGCGAGGTTCCAGCGGTACATGGCACGCAGCGCCGGTCGCCTGCCGTGCGGGTGGAGCTCGGACCGCCGGGTGAGACGCGTCTCGAGGCGGGGACGAAGCACGTCGATCAGCTGCTCCGCGTCCCGCAGCTCTGCCTGCGTCATCCGGTCGAAGTCGCGGTGATGAAACGCCTCGCCGGGGCTGAACGCGCGCGGCGAGACGACCCAGCCGGCGTCGGTTTCGGGCTCCTCGTCGCCGGTCCCGGGCTCCGCCTGGTCCGGCCGGGCGCGGGACGGGCCGCGCCGTGCGGGTGGCGCCTCCGTGTCGGCTCCGGCGTCGCGATCACGCGGTGGTCGGGCCAGCTGTCGAGAATCCTCTTCGCGCCGGGCGGGGGCGATCCGCGCCACGTGGCGACGCCAGAACTGGTCGAAGACCGCGTCGTAGATCTCGAGGTCCGCGCGCCGGCGACAGAAGATCGCCGAGCCCGCCGCGTGCACCTGGGCTCGCTCGCCAAGGTCCACGAGCGTGAGCGCGCGGGCGAAGTCGAGCGCGCCGCCGAGGTCGGTCACGACGCCCGCGGCGCGCAGGACCCGCGTGAAGACCACCGCGTTGCGCACGAAGGTCGCGCCGTCGAAGGCCTCGAGTGGGTCCGGGGCGAGGGCGCGGGCGACGAGCATGCCGGCCGGCCGCGGCGTCCTAGGCACCTGCCGCGACGATCTCGCCGAGGAAGCCGGCCGCCGCGGCGCCTCGCACCCGCCGGACGTCCTCCTCGTACTTGAGCAGGACGCCCAGCGTCTCGTCGACCACCTCCGGAGCAAGCTCCCGCGCCCCGAGAGCGAGCAGCGCGGAGGCCCAGTCGAGCGTCTCCGCGACGCCAGGCACCTTGGTCAGATCCGCCGCCCGGAGCCGGCCGACGAAGGCGACCACCTGGCGCGCCAGCCGGTCCGGTGTCTCGGGCACCCGGGCCAGGACGATCTCCATCTCCGTCTGCGCGCTGGGATAGTCGATCCAGTGGTAGAGACAGCGACGCTTCAGGGCGTCGTGGACCTCGCGTGTCCGGTTCGATGTCAGGATCACGCGGGGCGGCCGATCGGCGGTCACGGTCCCGATCTCCGGGATCGTGACCTGGAAGTCGGACAGGATCTCCAGCAGGTAGGCCTCGAACTCCTCGTCGGCGCGGTCGATCTCGTCGATCAGGAGCACGGGAGCCACGCCGTCGGGCGCCTCCAGCGCCTGGAGGAGGGGTCGCTTGAGCAGGAAGTCGGGTCCGAAGATGTCGTGGGCAGTCGCGGTCCCGATCTCGCCGCGCGCTTCCCGCAGCCGGATCTCGAGCATCTGGCGGGCGTAGTTCCACTCGTAGACGGCCGTGGTGACGTCGAGGCCCTCGTAGCACTGGAGCCGGATCAGGCGCGTGCCGAGCGCATCCGCGAGCGTCTTCGCCAGCTGCGTCTTGCCGACACCCGCCTCGCCCTCGAGCAGGAGCGGCCGCTCCAGGCGCAACGCCAGGAAGACGACCGTCGCGAGCGCGCGATCCGCGACATAGTCGCGGCGTCGAAACGCGGCCTGCAGGCCCTCGATCGAGGCGAGGTCATCCGTCATGGCCGGCCCTGGTCCCACGCTGCGGTGCGCGCACCGGCGCCGGAGCGTGCGGCGGCCATCTCGGCGAACGGGCGCCAATCGGCGAACATCATGCCAGCGACGATACCTCCGCCCGCGACGACGCGCAGGTCGGCCGTCCGCGGCGCCGCGCAGCTCTGCGGTCCGGCGTCACGCAGCTCAGCCACCCGGCGTCACGATCCAGCGGTACTCTCGACGAATGCCGAGCATCGGCGATCTCCTGGCTGGTCGATACCGCGTCGAAGCGTGCCTGGGCGCGGGCGGCATGGGAACGGTCTGGCGCGCCCACGACCAGCAGCTCGACCGGGACGTCGCCCTGAAGATCCTCGGGCCCAGCCTCGCGGGCGACCCGGTGCTCGCGGCGCGCTTCGACCGTGAAGCCCGTTCCCTCGCCGCGGTGGCCAGCCCGCATGTCGTCGCGATCCATGACGTGGTCGCGCGTCCGGGCGCGGACTCCTTCATCGTGATGGAGCTCTGCCCGGGCGGCTCCCTCGGCGACCGGCTCGACCGGGCCGGCCGACTGCCGGCGGATGAGGCGCTGCCGCTGCTGGCCGATGCGGCCGATGGCCTCGCGGCGCTGCATGCCCGCGGCATCCTGCACCGCGACGTGACCCCGCGCAACCTGCTCCTCGCAGGAGGCAGAGCCAAGCTCGGCGACCTGGGCATGGCCCGCGAGGGCGCGCCGGTGGAGCGCCCTGCGAGCTCCGACCTGACCGCCGCGGGCACCACGGTCGGGACGCTTGCCTACCTCGCGCCCGAGCTCCTGGAGGGCGTTCCCGCCAGCCGGGCATCCGACGTCTACGGCCTGGGAGCAGTCGCCTATCGAACGCTGACCGGCGCGCTTCCCCACGCAGCGGGGAACATCGCCGAGCTGGTCCGGGATGGCCGGCGGCCGGTGGAACCCCTGGCCTCGCGCGCACCGGGTGTCGGCCCCGCCATCGCAACGCTCGTCGCGCGAGCGCTCGACGCCCGGCCCGACGCGCGTCCGAGCGCCGCCGAGCTCGCGGCCGGGTTGCGCAGCGCCGCGGACTCGGCGGGGATCGACGCTGGGCGTGCCGCCGGAAGGTCGGATGGCCAACCGGGTCGCACCAGCCCCTCCGTGGTCACCGTCTCGTCGGCCCCGACACGATCGGCCATCCCGGCCCGAGCCGGAGCAGCGAGCCGGACGGATCGGTCCCGCGCCGCGACACCCATCCCGCCGCGTCCGGGCGGCGCGTCCGACCGATATCGCGGGCCGTCCCTGTGGTCGGCGGAGATCCTGTTGATCGCGGCTGTCGCCGGGGTGGTGCTTCTCGTCCTGCTCGCCATCGCGGGGGCGTTCGGTGGGGTCCTCGCCGCCGGTCCGGTCGCGACGCCCGGCTGACCAGGACCGGATTCGCCCCGCTCGGGCCGGGCGCCGGGGACTCCGGTCAGCCCCGCCGCTCCCGTCAGGCCGCTGCTCCCTCCGCGGTCCCGCCACCTTCGCCCGGGTTCGCGGGCGGACCAGGTGGGAGCGCGAACGTCGGGCCGTTGTCGCCGCCCGCCGCGAGCTGGTCCGCCTGCTCGCGCAGCGCGGTCGCCTGCTCGTGGAGCTGCGGGCCGATTGCCGCGAACTGGTCGATATACGTCCCGATGCTGTTCCAGGTGTTCCGCATGTCCTGCACCGTGAAGCGAGGCATGCCAGTCAGGTCGCTGACCTGGCCGATGATCAGGTCGATCACCTCGGTCACGTTCGTGCAGTGTCCAAGCCCCTCGCTGAACGACGCGATGTGGGCGTGCAGCGTGGCGATCATCTCGGTGCACTTGGTAGCCAGGATGGCCAGCCACTCGCCGATGTCGGTCGCGTGTGCCTTGACGTCCAGGATCGGGGCGCGGACGGCGTCCTTCGCCGTCTCGAGCGCCGCGGAGACGCCCGAGATGGCCAGCTCCAGCGCGGCGTTGGCGGCCTCGGCCGCGGTGTTGGCGACGGCCGAAGCGGCGCTCGCGACGATGCCCTCGCCCAGGTCGACCTCGGGGATGTGGACACTCGGCATCACGAGCCCGTCGATGCTGCCGAGCAGGCTGTCGCAGGTCTCGGCGATCGACTTCGCGCTCGCCTGCGCGTTCGTCGCCGACTCGCCCAGCTGCTGGACCATCGCGACCTTCCGGTTCATGTCGTCGAGCCCGGCCGTCACCGCGTCGCGGATGACCTGGAACGCGGACTTGCCGCCGGTCAGGGCCCCGACGACCGCGTCGATCTGGGCGACCTGGTCCTCTGCGTAGGCCTCGAAGGCATCGATGACGACGTTGATGCCGTCGAACGTCGACCGGGCAAGGGGCGCCTCGGCCTCCACGAACCCCCCCGCCGTGTCGTAGGCGACCGCCTGGGCCCGCAGGCTGACCGCCTGTCCGGCCCGACCGTCGGGACCCCCGGGGAGCCCTTCGCCGAGCCGCTGGACCGCCGGGACGGCTCCGGCCGCGGCCCTGGTCGGCGCAGTCGCGGGTCCAGTCCCGGTCGCGGGTGCGGGGCCGGCGCCAGTGCCGCCGGCAGCCGGCGGGCCGGAGGCGGCATGCCGGCCCGCGGTCACGCCGCTGCCCAGCCAGACGCCGAGGATGTTGTTGATCGCCGAGATGATGTTCGACGCGCCGTTCTCCAGGAATGCGCCGGCGAGCGTCAGGGGCAGCTTCGCCTCCTCGACTGGCGCCGTGTTGGCAGCTCCGGCACTCGCGAGGCTGATGACATCGAGAACCGTGTTGACGACGTCGCCGAGGATGTTGGCGGCATAGCTGTCAGCGAGCTGGTGCCACTTCTCGGCCTCGGCACTGTCCGGGGCGTGGCTCGCTTCGTAGAGGGCCTCGACCTCGACGACGATATCGGTCCCCATCTGGACTTCATCGAGGGCGACCTTGACGCCGCTCAGGACCTCGTTCGCCGCGGCCGTCAGGGGAGTGAACTCCGAGGCGACAACGGATCCCGCCAGCCCGTCCTGGACCAGCTGGTTGACATACAGGACGTGGCCCAGCGCGTTGTTCTCCATGTTGACGAAGTTGCGGAAGAGGATGAGCCCCGTCGCGAAGCGGGCGTTCTTGGAGTTCGGGATCGACGCCAGGTCGCTGGCGAACGAGAGCGAGTCCGACGCCAACCCGGCCAGCAGCCCCCATCCGGGGATGAGCCGGCCGACCTCCAGGGCGGTTCGCGCGGGCGGCCCGAAGTCCGAGAGCATCTGGTTCCAGTCGATGCCGGTCTTGGCGGTGTTCGGGTCGGGCGCCCCGCCGGTCACCGCATCCGTGGAAGCGGGACCGAGGGTGGACACCGGAACGGGTGCCGGTGCACCGCCGGCGAGGTCGGCCCCGGCCGGCACCGGCCCGCCCGAGGCTGGTGCCGGGCCGCCGCCGGTCGTCGGGCCGCCACCCGCGGACCGTGTCCCGGCGGCGGCGCCGCCTCCCCCGGCTGCCGTCCCGCCACCTGCACCGATGATCGGCGGCGGAGCGCTCGTCCTTGGGTGGGACGTGGAGCTAGTC
>CAZKXK010000069.1:0-9972 GCA_964556585.1 uncultured Anaerolineaceae bacterium | reverse complement strand
CCTCGGGCCCACCCACCACGTCCAGTTGGACACGCCAATGGAGAACTTCTGGGCAATGGTCGAGACGATCCAGGGTCGGACCTTTCCAGCAGCGGCAGCCGGAGCGCCCCGGCGGTGAGCAGGCCGGCGCCGGGTGCTCCCGCGGGACCGGCAGCCATGACGGACGGGATCATCTTCGACGTCCGCGAGTTCACCATCCACGATGGGCCCGGGATACGGACGACCGTCTTCCTGAAGGGCTGCCCATTGGCCTGCACCTGGTGCCACAACCCGGAGGGGCTGGACCACGCCCCGCAGGTGATGCGCTCGCCGGGGGGGGACCGGTCCGTCGGGCGACGCTACGGGGCCGTGGAGCTTGCCGAGCTTCTCGCCAGGCAGGCGGACATCCTGGCCTCCAACGAGGGCGGGGTGACGTTCTCCGGCGGCGAGCCGCTTGCCCAGGCCGACTTCGTGGCGGAGGTCATCGACCTCCTGCCGGGCGTTCACATCGTGCTTGACACGTCCGGGTTCGGCACCCGGGGCCATTTCGTGTCTCTCGCCCGACGCGCCGACCTGGTGTACTTCGACCTGAAGGTCATGGATCCGGTCGCGCACCGGCGCTGGACCGGCCAGGACAATGCGCCGATCCTGCGCAACCTCGGGCTGCTGGCGGAGCTTCGACGACCATTTGTGGCCCGCGTGCCGCTCGTGCCGGGAGTCACCGACACCGACGCCAACCTCGCGGCGATCGCTGCCGCGGTGGCATCGCAGCCGACCCTGGTGCGAGTCGACCTCCTGCCGTACAACCGCGCGGCCGGCGGGAAGTACGCCGCCTGCGGGCGAACCTTCCTGCCGGCGTTCGATGAAGACCGGGCGCCGAACGCGGATATCCGGCCATTCCAGCGTGCCGGCCTCGAGGTCCGGGTCGCATGAACGAGCGGCTTGAAGGGCTCCGCGCCCGAACCCGTGAGGGCCACTTTCGCCAGTACCGCCAGCCCGGCGCGCCCGATCTCGTGGCCGAATGCGACCACGAGCAGCTGTCGTGGCCGAGGCGCATGGCGCGCCTGACCCGCCGGATGTGTGAGGCCGAGATCGTGGTCATCGAGCCCGACGAGCGGATCGTCTTCACGCGGACGCTCCGGGCTGTTCCTCCGGTCCACTCGCCCGCGGACCACGCCGCCTTGACCGTGGGGCAAACCCTCCACGAAGGCGGCCTGATCAACAACGTGTGCGCCGACTGGGAGCTGGCGCTCCGGCAGGGGCTCCTTGGGCGCCGCCGAGTTGCAGGCGCGACGCGGTCGCGGATGGCGTCAGCGGGGAACATCGAGGCGGTTGAGTTCGTCGACGCCGCGATCGAGACGATCGACGCCGTGCTGGCGCTCGCCGCCCGCTACGCGACGGAGGCGCGCAGGCTCGGCAGGGACGACGTCGCGAGCGTCCTTGAGCGCGTCCCGGGGGAGCCGCCGCGAACATTCCGTGAAGCGCTCCAGGCACTCCGCCTGCTGCACGCCGTGGTCTGGCTGTCCGGGCACCATCACGTGGGCCTCGGTCGCCTCGACCAGTACCTGTGGCCGTTCCTTGCTGCCGACCTCGCGGCGGGAACGCTGGAGATCGCCGCCGCCGAGGAGCTGCTGGCGGAGTTCTTCATCGCGCTCAATCGCGACGCCGACCTCTACCCCGGCATCCAGCAGGGCGACAACGGGCAGACCATCACGCTCGGGGGCCTGACACGCGACGGCGGCGCGGCCGTCAACCCACTCACGTGGATGGCGCTGCGGGTCGCCCGCGACGTTGGGCTCATCGATCCGAAGGTCAACCTGCGGATCACCGGCGAGACGGACCTTGCGCTTCTCGAGCTGGCCAGCGACCTGACCCGCAAGGGCCTCGGCTTCCCCCAGTACGCCAACGACGACGTCGTCATCCCCGCGCTTGCCGCGCACGGCTATGCGCTCGAGGACGCGCGCGACTACACGGTGGCGGCGTGCTGGGAGTTCACCATCCCGGGACGCGGGATGGACGTGCCCAACATCGGCGCCGTCTCGTTCCCGGCGGCCGCCGACGCCGCCGTCCGGAATGGACTCGCGGATGGCGCCTCGTTCGACGCCATCCTGGCTCGAACGGGTGCCGAGATCGGGCGCCAGGTTCACGAACGCACCGCTCCGTACGAACGACTCCTGTGGGCGCCGGCGCCGTACTACTCCGTGCTCATGACCGGGGCCCTCGAGGCGGGCGTGGATCACGGTGCGGGTGCGCGGTATCGGAACCTCGGGATCCACGGAGCGGCAGCCGCCAGCGCTGCCGACGCGCTCGCGGCCGTTCGCCGGCACGTCTTCGAGCTCGCCGACGTGGACCGGGCAGAGCTTCTCACTGCGCTCGAGGCGGACTTCGTCGACCACGAGGCGCTTCGTTGGCGTCTTGCGGAGGAGAGCCCGCGAGTCGGCCTGAACGACCCTGCCGCCGACGACCTCCTCCGCTGCCTCTACGATCGGCTGGCCGATGCCTGTGAGGGGGAGCACCCGCAATCCGGCGCGATCGTTCGGCCCGGAACCGGGTCCGCGATGTACTACCTCTGGCTCGCCCGGGGACGCGACGATGGGCCGCTCGCGGAGCCCCTCGTGGGTGCGACCGCCGATGGGCGCCTGAGGGGGGACCCGTTCGGGGCCAATCTCGCCCCCACGCCGGGGACTCACCTGCGCGGACCGATCAGCGTCCTGCAGTCCTACGCCGGCATCGACTACCGGCGCGTCTGCAACGGGGGTCCGATCACGTTGGAGCTATCCGCCGCGGTCTTCGCCGACGCCGAATCGATCCGCAAGGTCGCTCTGCTGGTACGAACGTTCGCCCGGCTCGGCTGTCAGCAGCTGCAGCTCAATGCCCTCAACGCGGAGCAGCTCCTGGACGCGAGGGCACATCCGGAGGAGCACCGCGACCTGATCGTCCGGGTCTGGGGCTGGAGTGGCTACTTCTGCGAGCTGGCGCCCGAATACCAGGATCACGTGATCTCTCGCCACCTGTACGCCGACGTGTGAGCGCGCCCGGCGGGAGCGGATGAAGGTGGGTCAGCCCTCGAGTGTCCCCGCGAGCTGACGATCACGCCGCGCAGGCCGTGCATCCGGATCCCCGCTTCGCCCAGCGCCCGGGCGGTTCCGGCGGCATAGTCGATCCAGGCGCCCCGCCGCGGCCCGATCGCGTCGAGGTCGAAGCCGGACCGCTCCCCCGTGGCGCCGCTCACCAGCTCCACCCGGCGATCGGCCGTCGGGACGAACGCGATCCCGATCTCGAGGTCGATCGCCGCCGGGAGGACGAAGCCAAGGTTGTAGTCCGTGTGCTCCCCGATCAGGTTGACCCGGCCGGGCGCCCCCACGAGGCGGATCCCGGTGGGATCGCCGGCCGCCAGCGGCTCTTCTGCCACCAGGCGCGCCCGCAGCGCCTCGGCGCCGAGTGCCGGGTCGAGGGCAGCGGCCCGATCGATCGTCAAGAGACGGCGGTCACGACGAAGCCGGGGTGCTCCACGACCGGCTCGACGGGGACAGCCCGGAGCTGCTCGGCGCTGGCCTCGGGCAGCGTGTCGTTGATGAACAGGAGCGTCGCCGTCTCGACCGACGCCCGGATCTTCGTCAGTCGAGCCGAACGGTGCGGCGGGAGGAACTCGACGGAGAGGTGCCAGTCCTCCTCGCCAGCAGGACCCTCCTGAATGACCATCATGTACGGCAGCTCGAACCCGAAGAGGCCGTTGTAGCGTTCCACGACGACGTGCAGCGCGCGGGCCAGCGAACGCGCCTCGCTCGGCGCGAGGTCGGCAAGGCGGCGCACCCCGTGGCGGACGGCCCGGACGTGCACCTCGTATGGCCAGCGCGGGGCGAACGGCACTCCCACGGCCCAGTGCGGATCGTCGTGGATGGTCCGCTCCGAGGCGCGTTGCTCGGCGACGACACGACAGCTGGTGCAGCCGCCGGTCCGGGCGCGGCCGGCTGCCAGGGCGGCAGCCCGTCGCTCGATCTGAGGCGGCAGGTGGTCGAACGCGTAGATCTGGCCGTGGGGATGGGAGAGTGTCGCGCCCACCTCGCTGCCGCGGTTCTCGAAGGGCATGACCACGGCGAACCGGCCGTCTCGCCATAGCTCGCGGGTCCGGACCGTCCAGACCGCCACCACACGGGCCGTCTCCTCAGCGGTGAGCGTCGCGAAGTTGCCCTCGTGCCGCTCCGTGAACATGACCACCTCGCACGTGCCCAGCGACACGCCATAGCGCGGGTCGGCCGGGTCGGGCACCGGTGGGGGGGTGGGGGACGAAAGACGGGAATCGGTTGTCGAAGACGGCGGCCTGGTAGCTGAAGGCAAGCTCCGGGCCACCGGGGCTCAGCGGGCACCCGAAGCGCTCCGCCGAATTCCCGGGGATCGCGCCGGAGCCGCCCGGCGAGGAGTGGTGCGGCCGGACGTTGCGGGCTGGGCTCACCGCGATCCACGATGCGTTCAGCTCGTCACGGCGCATGTGAAGGCCGGTCGGATCCATCGCCGGCGCGTCCGCAGGCGGACGACCGCGGACCTCTCCGTAGACGTGGATCCGCCTGCCGTCCGAAAGGTCGAACGTCGTGCGCAGGAGCGGGATCGGAGCTGGCTCAGGCATGTCGGTCAGCGACCTCGGCTACCCGAAGCCCCGTCTGAGATTGCACGGTCTCGATCATGGCGAGCATGTTCGCCAACGGCACGTCGCCCTCGACGTCGTGAGACGCCGCGAAGATGTAGCCACCCTCGGAACCCAGCTCCAGCAGGCGGCGAACCTCCGCTCTGACCTGCTCGGGTGTGCCGAAGGGCAGCGTCCTCTGGGTGGATAGGCCGCCGTGGAAGCAGAGCCTCCCGCGATACGAAGGCAGGAGGCGGTCGACGTCCATCACCTCGGGCTGGAACGGGTTGTAGCAGTTCACGCCGGCATCGATCAGGTCGTCGAACAGCTCGTCCACGTCGCCATCGGAGTGAATCATGACGTACTTGCCGGCGTCTCGGACGGTGCCGTACATGCGCCGGAGATGGGGAAGGATCCGCTCGCGCCACAGCGGTCGTCCCATCTGCAGGCCACGCTGCTGCCCCCAGTCGTCTCCGAAGTAGACCGCATCGATGTCGTACCGAAGGGCTTCCTTGACCTGGGCGATGTTGTAGTCGGCGATCGCCTCGAAGAGCTCCTGGACGAACGCGGGATGGTCGTAGAAGTCCATCAGTAGGTTCTCCATCCCGCGCAGGGTCCAGCCTCGCTCGTACAGGGAGAAACCGATCTGGAAGACGCGGAAGCGATCCGGGAACTGGGCGATACGCGCCGGAACGTCGGCGAAGAAGCGCGGGTCGAGCGGATCCGGGAGCTGGTACCTAGACAGGTTTGGCTCAGGGAGAACGCAGCCCTCGACGATGCCGATGTCCTTGTCGACGCTGCGGTTCCATACAACGCCGAACACGTCCCGCACGCGATCGTCACCGAGATCGTCGAAGAAGCCGATATCGCTTCCCAGCCTGAGGAAATGGTTCTCGACCCGGTCCTCCAGGACATCCGCTCCGTAGTGGAGCTGGAGCGTCTCCGCGGCTTCCTTGGTGAATCCTATCGACCAGGGGACGTACGGCGGCCGTCCGCCGACAAGGACGGTCCTGACGACCTCGCGCTTCTGCATGTTCGGGCCTCCACGCGCCGTGGGATCCACACCGGAACCCGCTGCCCGGCTCGAGGCGATCCGCGAATCGAAAGGACGAGCAGGTCATCCTGAACGTGTGGTCGCAATGTTAGGGCCTGCCGCACGTGATGCAGGGCCTTGCTCGCCGACGGCCTGTTCGACGTGCGCGTGTTCGAGCCCTGGCCGTCGGACGCCCGTCGAGCTGCAGGCCCGCAAATCAGATCCTCAGCCCCGTTCTTCTGCGTGCTCCACGCAAGCCCGACAGAAGTCCGCCGCGATCGCGGTCGAACCGGTCGCCCATTCCGCGGTGCCAAGATCGAAAAGGGAGCGTGCCGACCTCGATCGGTGGGCGCGTGAAACGCACGAGCACTCGCATCACCGTGGCCTCGAGCTTCTCCTCCGGGGTGGCGGCGAACTTCGGTGGCATCACGTCGCGCCACGCGTACACGGAGGCGTGCAGTCATCCAGGGCCCTCGACCGTGAACACCACGAGCCCCTAAACGCATGCGACGGCGGTTCGGGTGATTGGCGTGGTTCGCGGCGTTTCGCCCTGTCAAGAGGTGCCGATCACGACCAGGCCCGCCATCCCGACCAAGTACAAGAGAAGGCGCTTTCAGGCTGACCTCGCAGCTGGCGCTGAGGCCGTCGTGCACCGCCTTGGGCCGCGGGCGATCCACCCTCCAGATGCCGGTGATCGCCAGCGGGCAACCCGCCGAGACACGCAGCACCTACGTGACGAACTCGCGATCCTCGTCGAGCAAGATCCCTCGCTCACACCAGCCTCGCTCGTGGGACTCGTTCTGCTCGACGGAAAGAAGGCGCGACGAGTAGCTCGCGTGCGCGCTGGCCGACATCGCGGACCTGCGGAGCGGGCGAAGTGGACCGTCGTGGCCTGTCTGGCCGGCGACCTGATACCTGAAGCCCTCTCGCTCCGACTGCGGCCCAAGGAACAGGGCGCACCTCCGCTCCTTCAACGAAGCGGAGCGTCGAGAGCAGGCGTTCGGACACGACGTTGCCATCGTGTGGCGTTTCAGTGCCTCGAGGAAGAGTGCGTCCGGTGGAGCGCGCCCTCGTGTTGCAGGGCGGGTATGGGACACGGCAGACCCCGGTCGCCCTCAGATCCGCCCGAGGATCGCACTCGCGAAGGACTTCAACGTCGGCAGGTCGTTGAACGGGTCGACCCCCGAGATCACGATCAGGTAGCCGTTCGCTTTGACGTACAGGACGTTCTGGCCAAAGGCGTTGATGAGATAGGCGTCCTCGCCGACGCCTGAAACGGCCTGATACGGGTTATCGGTCGATTTGACCGCGATCTGCTTGAACGAGTCCCAGTTGTCAACGCTCTCGTATGCGACGCCGGGCTGCGATGTGCTCCCGTCCCCCGACGTGAGGTCGTAGAAGCAGGCGGTCTTGGCGCCGCCGATGCCGTCGCCAACCTCGCTCTTCGTGAGTGTCCAGCCCGAGGTGCCGGCGATCTGGCTCGGGAAGTCGGCCGCGGTGAGGCTCTGGCAAACATCGCCCCCGAACGGAAGCTTCACGGCCGGTGCCCCGAGGTTGAGGATCGGCGCGCTCGGGCTGGCGCCGCCACCCCCGCCGCTGCCCGCGGTCCCGCCTCCACCACCGCACGCGGCGACGAACGCCGCTGAGACCACGAAGAGCGCCGCACCTCGGAACCGCATCCGTCCCCCTCACCATCGCGCCGAGGCAGGTGCCCCGGGGGCCGGAACTCTGCGTCCCACCGTCGGTGCTGTCAAGCACGCCCGCGGGCAGGACAGGCCGCAGGGCGCGGAGCGAAACCGGACGTCGTCGGCCACCTACCGCCGATTGACCTGAATTCACGACCAGCTATTCGAACAGTCACCGAACGACTGAGCACGACGATCAGGTCGTCGTGGAGGGGATCTGGTGCCATATCTGGGCTGCCCCTGCCGCTGACCAGTCACCCGCAGCGGGCCGCCGAGACGCTCACAGGGACGCGAACCGGTAGGGTCTGGCGTCTGTGCCGTCACGATGGTTTCATGGTGTTGGACGCGGCCCGCCGAACCGGGCGCGCCATTCGACCGCAGGGCTAGCATGTACATGGCCCCCGCTCCGCACGTCGACGGCGATCCCATTTGGGGTTCGGCTAGATCGCGCCGACCGGGGGCCACCTGCCTGGGGTGTCGGGCCCATCCCCACGGCCCAATCAGGCGGCACCCGCCGTAACGGTCGCCTCGTCAACCCGCCGGCCGCCCTGGAATCACCTCGCGCTTGAAGCTCTGCGTCCCGACCCCTCGTGCACAGACACCGGATCCGGCACTGATACGGTGGGGCCATGGCCGACTCCGTCGCGTGGTTCGTCGCTGACCTCGCGCGCGAGCTGACAGGAGCCCTCGTGAACCAGTACGCCGTCGAGGTCCCCGGTGTGGATCGACCCGGCGCGGCGGCGATCCGCTGCGTCAACCTTCGCGCTTACCTCGAGCCCCGCGTCGGTGCTCGACTCGCCCTCATCGGCGAGGCACCATCCGCCCACGGCGCCCGCTTCTCAGGCATCGCGTTCACGGCCGAACGATCGCTCAATCCGACGCAGCGCACGAGCGCACCCGGGCTCGCGCCGGACGGTTTCACCGAGCATTCGGCGACGATCCTGAGCCGGGCGCTGGCCGAGTCCGGCATCGACCCGGCATCGGTCGTCCTGTGGAACGCGGTTCCCTTCCACCCGGCCCGACCGGACGACCGGCTCAGGAATCGACGGCCGCGGGCCGTCGAGCTCGCGCTTGGCCAGTACTGGCTGGTGCGGTTCGTCGCGCTGATGCGGCCTCGCATGATCGCGGCAGTTGGGCAGTCCGCGGCGCGGGTGCTGCCGCCTGGGACGAGGGTGCTGCGCCATCCGGCCAACGGCGGGGGGCCGAAACTCACTTCCGGACTCATCGCGCTCGCTGACGAGCTTGGCTACCGCTGACGCCTGGGCTACACGTCAGAGACCGCACAATCGGGCTCGGGCAGGGCGGCTCAACGCGTCATTGCAGTCAGGTGGTAGCGGGCGATCACGTCGGGCAACCAGTCGGGCTGCGCGAACGGGAGCTGGTACCGCTCCCCAAGCGCCGCGACGGCGGCCGGATCCGGTGCCCCAATCGTCGTCATGTCGGTGAGCTCGCGGAAGAATCCTTCGAACCCTGCGGGTGAGATCACCTCGATCATCCGGGCAGGTGTGGAGCCCGCGTTCCACATCGCGTGGACCTCGCCTCGCGGCTTGACGATGTATCCGCCGGGGCCCAGGACGATCTCCTGGTCGTTCGAGCGGAACCCGATCTCGCCCTCCAGCACGATCGAGAACTCGTCTTCTCGGTGGTGGACGTGGGGCGGCACGAGTGCACCGACCGCGAACGGATGCTCGACGATCGAGAGGGCGCCGCCGCTGTCCTCGCCGTCGATCTTGAAGACGACCCCAACGCCAGGCGCGAGACCACCCGCCCGACCTTCGCCCGGCTGGACGACCTTCAACCGCGCGACTGCCATTGCGGATCCGAGTGTTGCCATCGCGAGACCCCCCTTGCCTTATCGAGTGAACAGGACTGTACAATGAACGCTCGTGGCGCCGATGTCAATATCGAGTGAGCAGATGCGTTCTACCAAATCGCGGCCTTATCGCATGACGCGCCGGGCCGAGCGGGTCGACGAGACCCGCCAGCGCATCACCGAGGCCGCGGTCCGCCTCCATACCACCGTCGGGCCGGCCCACTCTTCGATCGCCGCCGTCGCCGAGGAAGCCGGCGTCACGCGTCTGACCGTGTACCGCCACTTCGCCGACCTCGACGCCCTGTTCGCGGCCTGCAGGGCGCACTGGTCCGCGCGGAACCCGCGGCCTGATGCCGGGGCCTGGCCCGCCATCCCGGGCCTCGAAGCGCGGGCGCGACGGGCGTTCGGAGAGCTCTACGGCTGGTACCGGGACCACGCCGACGAGCTGTACCCGATCAATCGGGACACGGCTGCCATGCCCATGTCCGCCCAGCAGGCGACGGAGACCGGGAACCTGATGCTGGCGGATGCGCTTCTCGCCGGGCACGCCGGTGCGGATGTGGACTCCGATGGGGAGGGACGGCTTCTCCGCGCCGTCGCGCGCCACCTGGTCGACTTCCTGACCTGGCGCTCCCTCGTGATGCAGCAGGGTCTCACCGACCGGGAGGCGGTCGACGTCGCGGTCCGGCTGCTGACGGCGATGGAAGAGGATCGGCAGCCGCCCTCAAGGCGGTAATTGGCCATGACGCACCACCCCGTGATGCACCTCCGCCGCCCGCAGCTCCGTGGAATACGGACGCCGGTCGTCACGCCGCAGGGGAGCGCCCGAAGGCTGGCGGTG